>NZ_CALIAV010000045.1 GCF_938045625.1 uncultured Campylobacter sp. | reverse complement strand
GACGCTAAATTTAAGGATTTTCCGACGGGAGAAACCGCCTACGAGATGAGCGTGAACGTCGGCAAGGGCGAAAAGGACGGCAAAAACTCGGATAAGCGCGCCGTGCGGATATATCTAAGCCCAGATGGCGGCGTCTACGGCAGGCTTAGTAAAAATGCACTCGAGCAGTACGCGGGCGCGGCGAAACATGGCGAAGCGCCGACGCTAAAAGCGGCGATCAAATTTGAAAACGACACGAAGGATATATACGAGATGATCTCGGGCAACGACTTTAAGGCTAGCGACGAGGCGCAGACGGGCGGCGTTTATATCTTGGTGCCGGGACAAGTCACGGGTGCCATCTGGGCGGAAAATATCGCGATACGCGAGGCGCTTGCTGGCAAGGCGGTCAAAATCGGAGCTCTAAGAAAGGCGGTAAAATGAAAAATCTTAAAATCGGCTTTATCGGCGGCGGAAATATGGGCGGCGCGATGATCGAAAATTTGGCGCAAAGGCTGGGCGGCGAGAGGGTGTTCGTCTATGCCAGGAGCAAAACGGTGGCTCTGTGCGAAAAGTGCGGCGTAAATGCCTGCGAGAGCGAATCTGCGGTCGCGTCGGCGGCCGATATCACGGTGCTAGCGACCAAGCCCGCGGCGTATGAGGATATATTAAATTTGATAAAAGAGGCGGCGAGAGGTAAGGTTATAGTCACGCTCGCGCCAAATTTTAGCCTGGAGCAAAGCATGCAAATTTTGGGTGCGCAGGCCAAGGTCGCGCGTGCGATGCCAAACACTCCCGCGGCAATCGCAGAGGGCGTAAGCGCGCTGTGTTTTAACGAAAATTTAAGCGCGGACGAGCGGGCGGCGGTGCGTGAGATATTTGAAAATTTCGGTGCCGTTTATGAGCTGGAGGAGGCTAAATTTGCCGCATTTACAGGTATCGCGGGTAGCTTGCCGGCCTATGTTTTTATGTTTATCGAGGCAGCGGCGGACGCGGGAGTACTAGAGGGGCTGCCTAGAGCGCTGACGTACGAAGCCGTCGCGGCTAGCGTCGCGGGCTCTGCGAGGCTAATGCTAAAAAGCGGCAAACATCCCGCGACTTTAAAAGACGAAATTTGCTCACCCGGCGGCACGACGATAGAGGCCGTAAAGGCGCTAGAAAAAGGCGGTTTTCGCGCGGCGGTGATGGATGCGGTGGGCGCTTGCGTGAAAAAAGCGAGAGCTAAGTAAATTTACTGCTTTAGTCGACGCTTGAAAATGATTTTTGGAGTTTAAAGGCGTGGATTTTTACTTATAGACGCGATCTATTCTGGATTGCGACTTAAATTTAAAAAAATTAATCGAAATTTTAATTTTTATAAAAAAACTTCTA
>NZ_CALIAV010000044.1 GCF_938045625.1 uncultured Campylobacter sp. | reverse complement strand
TAGCATAGATGCGCACAAGGCGAGAAACGCTTTATGTTTCATGCGAATTCCTTTCTGTGAGGATTTAAAGAGACGCGTTCTCTTTGTCGTTAAATTTGAGTCGGCAAATTTGGTCTTTAATTTTCATAGCACACTATACGCGACAACTTTAAATTTGTCTTCTTGTTAAGGGGGAAGGGGCTTGAATTACGAAGTCGCTCCCTTCCCCCTTAACAATCCCCTATCCCCTACGACGTGAGGAGTTGCTGCACTGCGCGCAGGTTTAAATTTGGCGCTACCGCGCCGCACATCAAATTTAACGAAGTATCGCAGACCAAATTCGACCCGCGATACAAAATAAGATTTGCAAGTATTTTGAGATGGATTTGAATGTTGCGACGAAAATTTCGGTCAAGATAAGGCATATAGCCTATCGCCGACCGAAATTTTATAGCTCATTCAAAGACGCTCAAAAGACGCCGCAAATTTAGGCTAGATTTTCTCCAGCAATCATCCCAAACACTATACAATCGGTTATCGCAACCGTACCGAGTCTGCTCGCGCCGTGCGTACCGCCCGTGATCTCGCCTGCGGCATATAGGCCAGGGATCGGTTTGTTTGTCTTGCTCGAGATAACCTCGGCTTTGGCGTTGATCTTTAGGCCGCCCATGGTGTGGTGAGGCTTCGGCGATAGGCGGATGACGTAGAACGGTCCTGCCTCGTTGATCTCGCTTAGCGCGCTTTCTTGTTTGCCAAATTCGTCTTTTTTGGCTTTAACGCCTTCGTTATATTTCTTGACGGTTTCTTTTAGCGCATCAGCAGGCACGCCGTATTTTTTAGCGATGTCATCGAGCGTAGCGCACTCGCCGACTAGCTTGCCACTACCCATGCCTTTTTGGATGATTTCTTCGCTTAGGTCTTTAAACGCCATTTTGGTGTCGGCGAAAGTTATCGGATATGCGCCCGGTTTTTCGCGTAAAATTTTAAACTCGGCGTCCGCGCGTGTTTTGCGGTCGGCTAGCTCGTTCATAAAGCGCTTGCCCGTGCGGATATCGACCGCGATGCCGTATTTAAAGGTACCTTGCTGAGTTAGGATCGGAGCGGTGCCAAAGCCCTTTTCGTCCGGGCTCGCCCACGGACCAAACTGGATCCAGTCTACTTGCACCGGATACGCGCCGATCTCAAATGCTTTTAGTAGCGCGCCCGCAGTCGCTCCCGGATGGTTGGTGCTATCGACGTCATCAGGTATGCGCGGGTCTTGAAGCTTTCTAAACGCCTTATCGCGGCAAAATCCGCCAGCTGCCAAAACGACGCCTTTGTTTGCTTTTAGTGTTTTTTTCGTGCCACTAGTGTTTTCTAGGTCGTCGCTGTAAAGTTTATCGTCGAACCTATACTCTTCTCTGATCGTCACGCCCACGACGCGGCCGCTGTCATCTAGCACGAAGTCGTCAAATTTGGCGCGGCGGCGAAGCTCGCAGCCCTTGTCTTTTAGCGCTTCAAATTTCTCAAGCATCGGCTGGATGTAGCCTGAGCCGCTATCGTTTGTGGTTAGTAGCGAGCGAGCGACCGTGTGACCACCGAAGTGCGCGCAGTGCTCTTTAAACTGAACGCCGTTTTCAAGAAGGAAGTTATACGCGTCCATACCGCGATCGACCAATGTCTCCAAAAGCTCGGTGTGGTTGATACCAAGGCCGGCTTTTAGACAGTCGGCGATAAATAGCTCTTTGCTATCTTTGATGTTGGTTTTTGCTTGCACCGGGTTGTTTGCGACCGCCATGCCGCCGCCGTTGATTACGGAGTTGCCACCGATGCGACCCATTTTTTCCAGGATTAGTACCTTGCTGCCTTTTTGCGCCGCTTTTAAGCCCGCCGCAAGCCCCGCAAAGCCCGAGCCGATGATGATCACGTCCCACTCTTCGTCAAATTTGACGTCTTTTGCGTTTAACGCGCTTGCTTGCACATTTACAGCACCAAGTGCTAGCGCACCCGCACCCGCCATACCTAGCTTTAACAAATCGCGTCTTGACATTTGCTCTTGCATACGTCCTCCTTTGGATGAAATATCGTAATAGCATTATAGTTATAATATCGTGAGTTTGCTATGAGTTTTATTAAAAATTTACTCTACCAAAGATATCCCTAAATTTAGGGGGTTTAATATAAATTTGACTAAAAAGATATGAATTTATGAGATTTTATTTTTAAGATTTATCAAGGTTTTTCTATTAAGGTGTAATCTTTTATGTAATTTTATTTTCAGATTGCAGAACGGGGCCAAATTTGACAAAATCCGATCGCTCTCAAATTTCGCTTTTTACGAAAAATCGCAAAATTTAAGCTAATTTCAATATTATTTTGGGTAAATTTCCATTTTTTGGTCCCGTAGCTCAGTTGGTAGAGCACTACCTTGACATGGTAGTGGTCGATGGTTCGAGTCCATTCGGGGCCACCATTTCGCTTCTTTTGATTCAAATTTCATCAAATTTTACTTATTTCGCATCTTAAATCCAATACGTCAAATTTGCAAACTAAAGCCAAAATGTATTTATTTTCTAAAATTTAACTTGTTAGCATCAAATTTATGCAGGTTTTTTGGGAATAAATTTAAAGATTAAGGCGCAAAGGCAACCACTCCTTTGCGCAATTTGGGAGAAAAATGAATCAAAACAATGCAAAGACGAGATAAATGCATGATTCATTCGATGAAATATTAGCGATAGTTTTCTTAAAATATAATAAATTATATTGAGAATATTACCGATTTATCAATATTTAAAATTTAATCAATATATTATACTATATTCAAAACCCAAATTTGATCGCCGTTTAAACCCAAATCAAATAAAACATTAAGTAAAGCTTAAAAACATTTTAGCTAAAATCAAGCCCAATTCTTTCAGCGTAAGAAAGATGTTTCGATAAAAAGGACACAAAATGAGCGATATCATCGCATACAAACTGGATGGAAACATAGTCGATACCCAGAGTATCAACGGGCGAGAAAACGCCGCAGAACCGATTTATTTTGACAACTCCCCCGACGCGCTAAACGTCATCAGGCACTCCTGTGCGCACCTCATGGCGCAGGCTATCAAAGAGCTTTATCCGCAGGCCAAATTTTTCGTCGGACCAAATGTCGAGGACGGATTTTATTATGATTTCAAGGTCGATGAGGCTAACAGCAAGCTTAGTGACGAAGATCTAGCGGCGATAGAGGCCAAGATGAAAGAGCTAGCCGAAGCAAAGCTTGACATCGTAAAAGCAAGCTCCACAAAAGCCTTTATGAGCGATAAATTTAAAGACGACGAGCTAAAACAAGAGGTGCTAAAACGCATCCCCGAGGGCGAAGTCAGCAGCTACAAGCAAGGAAATTTCGAGGATTTGTGCCGCGGACCGCATTTGCCAAATACCAAATTTTTAAGATTCTTTAAACTAACGCGCGTAGCCGGAGCGTATCTTGGCGGCGACGAGACGCGCGAGATGATAAACCGCATCTACGGTACGGCATTTGCCGACAAAGAGAGCCTAAAAGAGCACATCCACATCATCGAAGAGGCCAAAAAACGCGACCACAGAAAGCTTGGCGTCGAGATGAAGCTATTTACATTTGATGATGAAGTGGGTGGTGGTTTGCCGATCTGGTTACCAAACGGCGGACGTTTGCGCTCCAAACTCGAGCAAATTTTATATAAAGCTCACCGCGACCGCGGCTACGAGCCGGTGCGCGGACCAGAGCTACTAAAAGCCGACGTATGGAAAAAGAGCGGCCACTACGCAAACTATAAAGAAAATATGTACTTTACGACGATCGACGAGGCCGAATACGGCATAAAGCCGATGAACTGCGTCGGTCACATCAAGGTCTATCAGTCAGACATCCGCTCATACCGCGATTTGCCGCTTAAATTTTTCGAATACGGCGTGGTGCATCGCCACGAAAAAAGCGGCGTTTTACACGGACTTTTCAGGGTGCGCGAATTTGCCCAGGACGACTCGCACATCTTTTGTATGCCAAGCCAAATCAAAGAAAATATCCTAGAAATTTTAAAATTTGCCGGCAAAATAATGGAAAATTTCGGCTTCCACTACGAGATGGAAATTTCGACCAAGCCGGCCAAAGCTATCGGTGGGGACGAAATTTGGGAAACGGCGACGAAAGCTCTAAAAGAAGCGCTTGATGAAAACGGGTTTAAATACGGTATCGACGAGGGCGGTGGCGCATTCTACGGTCCGAAAATCGACATCAAAATCACTGACGCACTAAAGAGAAAATGGCAGTGCGGCACGATCCAGGTTGATTTTAACCTACCTGAGCGCTTTGATCTTGGCTACATCGACGCAAATAACGAGCGCCAACAGCCCGTCATGCTACACCGCGCGCTACTGGGAAGCTTTGAGAGGTTTATCGGTATTTTGATCGAGCACACCGGCGGCGAGCTGCCGTTTTTCGTAGCTCCGACGCAAGTAGTCATCGTGCCGATCAGCGATGCGCACCTAGACTACGCTAAAACCGTCGCAAAAGAGCTACGCAAAATCGGCGTAGATAGCGAAATCGCTAGCAAAAACGAGAGTCTAAACAAACGCATCCGTACCGCGGAAAAACAACGCGTGCCGATGATCGCGGTGCTGGGCGACAATGAAGTGGCAAATAGCGCTATCGCTCTGCGCGACCGCACGACCAGGGAGCAAAAAGATATGAAGCTGGATGAATTCGTAGGGCTTCTAAAATCAAAACTCGCCGAGGTAACTTTTTGAAGCCGGAGCGAAAATCCGCTAAATTTGAGCTAGGCGCGGCTTTATGCTAAGCCTGGCTTTTACCAAAATCTATAAAAATTATCACGGTGCAATAAATTTCTACGAAAAATACAATAAAAACACAATATTTTTGGATATAATCAACAAATTTCAACTTAAAGGAAAAAACTAATTGGCTAAAGAAAACGAAGTGTTGCTCAACGAAGATATCAGAGCGAGCGAAGTGAGATGCGTGGGAGACGACGGCACCGCATACGGCGTCATCCCAAGAGTAGAGGCCTTGAAAATCGCCGAGAAAATGGGGCTTGATCTAGTGCTAATCGCACCTGATGCCAAACCTCCAGTTTGCAAGATAATGGACTACGGCAAATTCCGCTACCAGCAGGAAAAAAAGCAAAAAGAGGCCAAGAAAAAGCAAAAAACGATCGAAGTAAAAGAAATTAAACTCTCCGTCAAAATCGCTCAAAACGACATCAACTACAAAGTCAAGCATGCGCTTGAGTTTCTAGAGGACGGCAAACACGTCAAATTTCGCGTATTTTTAAAAGGTCGCGAGATGAGCAACCCGGAAGCGGGCGTCGCGATGCTACAAAAAGTCTGGGAGATGGTAAAAGACGTCTCTGACCGCGATAAAGAGCCGCTGCTAGAAGGCCGCTACGTAAATATGTTGGTAACGCCGAAGAGATGAGAAAAATTTGTCTCGTTTGTGCACTGGCTTTGAGTCTAGCGGGAGCCGAGTGCAGTCCGTATCTAAGACTAGCCACCATCGGCGCCAAATCAGCGCTAAATCAAATAGAAGACGATAACATAAAGGTTACCGAAGTAAGTTGCAAAGACGAGATAATCACCTACGAATACGTCTTTAAAAACTCACAAAACATAGACTGGGAAGCTATCTCGGACGAATATAAAAAAGAATTTACGTCTACTATGAAAGAGCTTTTGGTGGAGGATTTTTGCTCTGATCAAAATACCCTTATGGTGCTACAAAAAGCAAAAAGTATCGTGATGAACTACCGTATACCAAACGGTGCGCTTTTTGGCAAAGTGGAGCTAACTGCAAAGGACTGCGAGAAATAAGCAATTAGGCTTGGAAAGCCTCAAAAAGCTAATAAAATGTTTTGGGGCTTCCAAGTAAAATTTGACCGAATAAACCCAAAACAAGCCCGGCAAATTTTAAAATACCGCTCAAAATACAAATTTACAGTCTCACGAAACATACCTACGCGATAACACCAAAGAAGCAAAATTTGATAAATTTGAACCAAAATCGCTAAAGAATAAATTTCGTATGCGAGCCGCCAAAGGCTAAATTTCACGCCAAAAGCGGCCGCATACTTAAAGCTAGTGTCCAGAACGAGCCGCGATTATTTGCCGACCTTTTTGCAGCACTCTCTCATGTGGCCACCGCTCTTTTTGCAGCATTGCGCGTAGGCTTGCTTTGAGAGAGCGTCATTTTTTTTCACTCTCTGAGGACCCGCACCGCCCTTGCCGTACTCGTATATCACGCCAAGCTCTTTGCAAGAGCCCGCTTCGTTATCATTATAGTTATAACAAGCTGCCGTAAAATACTGCACCGCGTTAGCCCACTCTCCTCTGGATACGGCTCTCAATCCATCGCCGTACTCTTGGCCGCCTTGTGCCGAAGACAACGCCAAACACGCCAAAAAGATCGCTAAAATCAACTTTTTCATGACGACTCCTTTGTGTGGATTTATAAAGCGATTATACTACAAAAATGCTTTGATGTTTAGAAAATATTTACGCTATATCGTGATTAAATTTACGTAAAGTTTTATCATTGCATTCAAATTTGAGCTGCGAGCCACAAAGCCGTCCAATTTTCAAAATTACCAAATTTTGCGGTTTAAATTTAACTCTTTTACTATCTGAGTAAAGCTTGCTATCTCGCTCTCGTAAAGCGCTATGGTTTCGTTGTTTATTAGCGATTTGCGGATATCTGGCTCAAAGTCGTCGCGCCAGGTCTCTACGGCGATAAAGATTTGATTATCCTTAAAAACGGCATTTACGGGTGCATCTAGCCTGAGGCAAAGCAAAGTAAAATTTTCCATCAGCGCCGGGCTAAGCGCGTATCTAGTGCCGATCTGATCGGTCGTATAGACGTCAAATATCTCCTTGAATCTCGCGTCGTCCATATTTGCCTTCTGCCCGTAGATGGCTAAATTTCGCGAATTTACGTGCGCGATTTGCGTTATGGAGCTTAGCTTTTTATTAAAATCCGCCTTAAAAAGTACGCCTTGAAACTGCACGACCGTCTCGGTGCCGTTTTTCTTTTTCACCTTTTTGGCTGCGTAAAAGTCGCTAAATTTGACGCTAACGCCATCTATATTGCCCCAAACAAGATCCTCACTACTCCACTCATCGACCCTGCAATCATAAATCGTAAAAAAATCATCAAGCCCTAGCCCACGGTCTTTATCGTAGCTAAGGCCGTGCTTTTTTACGATATTTTCTATGATTTGACGTTTGAAATTTGCCCTAAATTCGCGCCTTTTAGACGCAGTCAAAAGGCCGGTCGTCGCAGCATACGAGATCGCCCCCAGCGTCACTCCAAAAATCGCGTCTAAAAAATACGCCGCAGCTGCGCCTACGCAAACGCCTACCGCAAGGGCGATTAGGCTTGCTTTTTTGACGGCGGCTACTAAATTTACGCGCTCGTTTTCTAGCTCGCTCAGCTCAGCAACAATCTCGCTAGAGACGAAATTTTGAGCATTTTCGTTTGGAGTTTCCGCAGGTTTTGTATAAAAATTTGCTATAAATCCGCAAACTGATGGAACAATAAAAAGAACGGCTATGGCGCCGATAAAAAGGTAGCTAAATGGCTCGTAAAGCCCGTAGTTTAGGAGCGCGCTTGATAGCGCAAAAAGGGCTGGCGCGGCGATCAGGACGGCAGCTACGCGCATGAGTTTTTTGAGCGCGTTGGCACGTTTTGCCTTGGCGTAGAGCTCGTCCGTATCCGCCATCCTCGCTCCTAAATTTGCCTAAACTCACGAGCTAGCTCTAGACTCGCCTCGATCTCGGCGCGCTTTGCCATCACGCTTTCGATATTTGCGCTCAAATTTAGCCCGTTTTCGTTGCCAAATTTCTTTAGTTCGCGCCAAATTTCTTTGATTATCTCGCAACTTTGTGCCAGATAGTCCTCGCTAGCGTTTAACCGCACCTCGACTGCGCTTGGCACGCTAACACCCAGCCATTTGATAAACTCTAGCGTTTTTGGATTGCCCGCCGTTGAAAACGTGAGAAATATCGGCTCGGTTATCTTTGCGGCTGCGCAGTCCCCTAAAAATTTACGCGTCACATCCGCGTCAAAAACGGCCTGCGAGATGAAAAACTTCGCCCCAGCCGCGATCTTTTCGCGCATCCTTTGCGGCTCGTCGCCCTTTTTAGCGTGACGTTCGGCGATACACACTCCGCCGACGGCTAAATTTTCAAATTCGCCAGCGATCTCGTACGCGCGAGCCAAATTTAACCGCACTTTTTGCGTGCTAGACGTAGCCCCCACAAGCACGTTTAAATTTGAGCTTTGTTCGGCTAGCGCCGCGCGAAAAGCGTCCTCGTCGTAGCCACTAGCCACGCGGTAAAAAACGCTCGGAGTCACTACGTTTAGGTAGTCTCGGTAGTAAATTTCTGGGCTTAGCGTCCCGCTGAACTCAAAAGTCCGCTCGCTTTCGTTTCTCTCGCTCTCGTCTTGCACCTCGTAAAGTACGAGCCCGTCGGCGTTTATGCTCTCTATCCTACCCGTCCAGCGATCCGAGATGTCGCGCAGCTTGGACTCCTCAAATTCGGCCTTGGGCGGCGTTAGTCCGTAGAGCACGAGCCCCTTTTCTTTGTTTAAAATTTTTTCTTTTAGCATGAAATTTCCAAATTTAAAATGTAGAAAATCGCGCCGTTTGCGGTTAAATTTACACTGCAACGGCGCGTGCGCAGGATAAATTATTCGCAGCTACCGACAAATTTGCTCCGTGTCAAATTTGAGCGGGTCTTAAAAATCATCGCCCAAAATTTAGCGGACAAAAGCCGCTCTCATCGCAAATTTAAGCGGCAAAAGCGGCAAATTTATCCGAGTTGCAAGCGGTCGAAATTATGAATTTCTTACGATTTTGACGGCTTCGACCATATTTTTTAGGCTCGGCTCGACCTCTTCCCATTTGCGCGTTTTTAGGCCGCAGTCAGGGTTGATCCAGAGCTGTTCTTTTGGCAAAACCTCGAGTAGCGCACGGATCTGGCGCACGATCTCGTCGGTACTAGGAACCCGCGGGCTGTGGATGTCGTAGACGCCTGGGCCGACTTCTTGTTTGTAGCCGACGGATTTAAAGATCTTTAGCAGTTCGTTGCCGCTGCGAGCGGTCTCGATGCTGATTACGTCGGCGTCCATCGCCTCGATAGTCTTTATGATGTCGTTAAACTCGGAGTAGCACATATGTGTGTGGATCTGCGTTTTAGGCTCGGCAGAGCTAACGGAGAGCTTAAAGCAATCAACCGCAAATTTCTCGTACGCAGGGATGTTTTCGGCGCGTAGCGGATAGCCCTCTTTAAACGCCGCTTCGTCCACTTGGATGATGCGGATACCGGCATTTTGCAGGTCTGCGATCTCGTCAAATATGCAAAGCGCAAGCTGCTTGGCTACTTCGCTGCGAGGTAGGTCGTCGCGCACGAAGCTCCAGTTTAGCATGGTTACAGGACCCGTTAGCATGCCCTTCATTATGCGGCTAGTGCGGCTTTGGGCGTATTTCATCCACTCGACCGTCATCGCTTTTGGACGGCTCACGTCGCCAAAAAGTAGAGGTGGTTTCACGCAGCGGCTACCGTAGCTTTGCACCCAGCCGTTCTCGCTAAAGGCGTAACCCTCGATCTGCTCGCCGAAATACTCGACCATGTCGTTACGCTCAGGCTCGCCGTGGACTAGCACGTCTAGGCCGATATCTTCTTGAAATTTGACGCAGTCGTCGATGTATTTTTTGATACCGGCTTCATAAGCGGCCGCGTCGATCTCGCCTTTTTTGAAGTTTTGGCGAAGCACTCTTAGCTCGACGGTTTGCGGGAAGCTGCCTATCGTCGTAGTCGGTAGGATACCGTAGTTTAGGCTTTCGCGTTGGATTTTGATGCGATCTTCAAATTTATCTTCACGCTCAAATTTGACTAGATTTTTCACGCGGTTTTGTACGCTTGAGGAGTGGATCAAATTTGACGTCGCGCGGGTTTTAACCGCAGCTTTGTTCTCTTCGTAAATTTTGCTCTCCGCCGCATTTAGCGCTACGCCGTTGGCTAGTTTGGTTATGATTTTGATCTCGTCTAGTTTTTCTACGGCAAAGCTCAGCCAGCTTTTGACCTCGGAGTTTAGTTTTTCTTCGTATTTTAGGGTATAAGGCACGTGAAGCAGCGAGCAGCTAGGTCCGACGTAGAAATCTTTGCCGCCGATTTTCTCGCCGATCTCGCGGACTAAATTTACCTTTTCGTCAATGTTGCTTTTCCAGATATTTCGTCCGTCGATGACGCCTGCAAATAGCGTTAAGTGACTGTTTTTGATAGTTTCAAGCGCTTCGAAATTTCTTTTTCCGTGAACGAAATCAAGTCCGATGCCGTAAATTTTAGTTTTCGCTACCTCGGCGACCGCTTTTAGCGCGTGTTCGAAATACGTCATAAATAAGATTTTTACGTTGCCGGCGGCTTCGGCTAGTTCGTTATATACTTTGCCGATGACGCTAAGCAGAATATCTTCGTTTTTATCGGTCGCAAAAATCGGCTCGTCAAACTGCACCAAAATCTCATCGTCAAGCGTCGAAAGTAGCTCAAGAAGCTTTTTGTATTCGGCGACTAGAGCGTTTAGGTTTTTAAACGGGCAGCTGCCGTCTGTGGTCTTTGAAAGCGCCAAAAATGTAATAGGTCCGATCAAATTTACCTTGCCTTTTACGCCCGCAGCCTTTGCCTCTTCGTATTCGGCGAGGATTTTTGATGCGTCGAGCTTAAAGGTCGTCTCAGCGCTAAGCTCAGGCACGATGTAGTGGTAGTTTGTGTTAAACCACTTCGTCATCTCCATCGCTACGCCGGTTTTGTTACCGCGCGCGCAGGCAAAATACTGCTCTCGTCCGCTCAAATTTGCAAATCTAGGCGGTACGGCGCCAAACGCAACGATGCTATCAAGCATAAGATCGTAAAATGAAAAATCATTTACGCTGATGGCCGAGATTTCGGCGTCTTTTTGGTACTGCCAGTGTCTGTTTTTTAGCGTTTTAGCGACGCTTAGCAAATTCTCCTCGCTAAAGCCCTCTTTGCCGGCCCAAAGACCCTCAAGTGCGCGTTTTAGCTCTCTTTTTTCTCCGATTCGCGGGAAACCCGTAACATAACTTTTTATCATTTTGATTCCTTTAAATTTTGATTTTTTATTTTTAAATTTTAAGCTCATTCAAAGTCGCTCAAAAGAGCGGGCTTAGAAACGGCGGGTGGCAACCGCTTTTTCTCAAACTAAAATAGAATTTATAAAAAACCCTGCTAAATAAATTTCGCCCAAATTTCAGATGCTGCTTCGCTTTGTTTTTAAAAATGCAATTACAATGCGCCCCTCGCGGCGATAGAAATAAATTTATATTAATGTTTAAAAACGTGAAATTATTTAAAAATTCGGTTGTTTTTTTAAAGTCGTTTGCGGTTTTTTTGCTAAGATTAAAGAGTCTCAGGCATGGGGCAAGGCATTAAGCTCATCCTTTGGGGTCAAATTTGAGCCGTATTATAAAGATTTTTAAAAAATAAATCAAGAAGTTTTTATCAAATTCGGGCTAAATTTGAGGCAGGCCGTCGCCCGCCTCGTAAGCTCGCCTAGTCTTTTTTGCCTTTGTTTAGCGATTTTAGCTTGGCGTCGGTGTCGTCCGTTAGCATCGTGAAGATTTCGTTAGTCAGATTACGAGTTAAAGCCTTGGCTTCCTTCATCATATTTATCGAGAATTCGTTTAGTAGCTTGTTTGCTTTGGCTTTGTCTTTTTTGTAGAGCTTGACGTATTCGTCTTCAAATTTAGCCTGTTTGACCGCCAGCGCGTCCTCAAACTCCTTGTAGGCCTTTTTTACGACCGGCGAATACTTATCGTAATCCATCATAACGAGAGTTTGCAGCTTTCTATACGTCCAGTAGATCGACTCGTCGTCGGCCTTATACGAGCCCTTGTCGTAGCCGTCGATAAATTTATCTAGCCCGTAGTAATACGGCAAATAAACGCCAAGATCAGACATACCAAGCGCCACGTAGGTTACTCGGCCGATTTCTTGCGGTAGCCACGGGCGCACCTGCATCACGTGCGACTCGTAGGTTCTAAAGACGCTCACGGCGCGGTAGATATTTTTTTGATTTTCGTCTTTGCTGGAGTAGTTATCGTAGGCGGTACCGTCATAGTGGGATCTGAGCGCAGTTTTTAGATCCTGTACGCTTAGCTTTTTAGCCGGTTTTAAAAATACCGGATAGCTGCCGCCATCAAGGGTCTGCTTGTCTTTTAGCTCGGGATTAAACATCTGCTGCACCCAGCAAACGCGCGGATAGTTGTAAGTCATATCCCTCTCGTCGTCTCTGGTGTAGGCTTTCGTAAACTGAAATTCGCCGTCTTTTGCCGGATCGTAAGCGCCGTTATCTTGGGCAAATTTGATCAAATTCTTTGACCCCATGAAATTGGGATCGTTTTCTTTGTAGTTTTGTAGTCTGCCCTGATTTGCGGAGACGAAGTATTCGTCTTTTGGTAGCTTAACCGCCATCCAGTGATGACCCGTGCCCGTTTCAAAGTACCAAAGCTCGTTTTTATCCACGAACACGACGCCAAAACCCTCTCCTGCACCCGTAGTTTCTACGATCTCGCCGAGCAGCTTCACGCCCTGCGCCGCGCTTTTCATACGAGGCAGCAAGACGTCGGGGATATCGTCCTCCGTGATGCCGGTAGCTTCGTTATACGGATCGATTTTTAGCAGTTCGTCTTTAGCATATATGGTCTCGGTGCCGCTGATGCCGACGCCCGCGTCATTGTAGCCGACCGCACCGTGAAGCTTGGTGTGGGAGTTTGCTATCGTCGTGTATCTCATTCCCTCTTTTGGCAGCGGATATGTGAAGTCATTTGCTCCGTCATGCGCCTTTGAGCTGTGGACGCCTTTTTGATTGGTTTTTTTGGGATGTATCAAAAACACCTGCGCCTTTACCGCCTTGCTATCGGCGCTCCTAGCTATCAACATAGAGCCGTCGTTGGAGGCCCCTCTCCAACCAAAATAGTCGTGCAAGCTAGCGCGTTTGCGCAAAACATCGCGCTTATTACCGCCGCAGAGGCGAGAAACTTTATCTTCATCGTTACTCCTTGATTTGAGATAATAAATCTAAGCGAAATTATAGGACTAAAAATATTAATTAAATCTAAAATTTAAGCTATTTTCAAGATTGTATTGTAAATTTGTTTTGCATTTTGACGCGCGCGCCTTCAAATTTAAATTTATTAAAGAAATTTTAGGTATAATCCCACTCTTACGCGTAAGGCGTAAAAGAAATTTTAAAAGGATTAGTATGCCTAAGATGAAGACAGTTCGCGGCGCTGCTAAACGTTTTAAAGTGGGCAAAAACAAGATCAAAAGAGGCTCTGCTTTTAGAAGCCACATTTTGACTAAAAAATCTCGCAACCGCAAGAGAGATTTACGCTCGCCTCAATACGTAGACAGCACAAACGTCGCAAGCGTCAAAGCGATGCTCGGAATTTAAGTTTTTGACAAAAAGTCATTCCAAACTCCCCCGAATTTGGGGCAAGACTCACTCAGTGAGCGCCGATTTGTAAAGGATAAATATGGCAAGAGTAAAAACAGGCGTAGTTAGAAGAAGACGCCATAAAAAAGTTTTAAAACTAGCTAGAGGTTTTTTCAGCGCTAGACACAAACACTTTAGAAAAGCTAAAGAGCAATTAGAAAGAAGTTTGGTCTATGCTTACCGCGACAGACGCCGCAAGAAACGCGACTTCCGCCGCTTGTGGATAGTGCGCATCAACGCTGCGTGCCGCCTAAACGACATTAGCTATTCGCGCTTTATCGCGGGACTTAAAAAAGCAAATATCAAGCTTGATAGAAAAATCTTAGCCGATCTAGCTATGAATGACGCAAAAGCTTTCAGCGAGCTAGCTTCAAAAGCAAAGGCTGCTTTATAATACCCAGGGGCGGTTTCCCGCTCCTTTTCTCTATATCTTTGGTTTAATAAAATTTATTGTTTTTCTCCGATCTCAATAAAACAAATTTCGCTCCAAATTTTAATTTTTGTTTTTCGTTTTTTCCGATAAAATACCGCCTCAAATTTAAGGAGCAAAAATGGATATACAAAAACTAAATCAAAACCTAAACAAACTCAACAAATTTTTATTTATTATCTTAGGCATCGCCGTCGCGATCTGGATCGGCGTAGAAGTTTTTATAGGCAGTAAAGTAGAATACGCAAAAGAGCAAATGAAAGAAAATCTATGCGAAGCATCAAATGTGCAAGAAATGCTGGTGCGACTAAATTCAGGTCTCCCGAGAAAACTAGATGAGATAAATACGCTCGAAAAAATCAGCTGTGAAAATCGTCGCATCATTTATCAATATGCGCTTGGAAAAGGGCTAGAAATGGATGAAAACGCGCTAAATGATAAAGATATAGCCGAGCTAAAAGACGAGCAAACAAAGGAACTCAAAAAAGAATTTTGCGAAGATATGCGATTAAAGGCGGTACGAGAGATAGCTGACGGCGTCGATTTTGTTTATTATATAAAGAACAAAGAGCTTATTCGGGTAAAACTTGAAAGCAAAGAGTGCAAATAAACTAAAATAATCAGCGTAGCTTGCGTCACAAGTAGCAGCAGGGCTAGATATGACGCCAAACTGCGCTGCCAAGCAACTAAAGCAGTGTTTAAATAGCATAAAATGCCGTGTCATAACAGGTTAAGCTATTTTTTCCAAAAAAGACCCGGTTTCATCTCTTAAATTTTGCAAATCACCGCTATTATCTATAACAAAATCCGCCATGGCGCGCTTTTGCTCGATATCAGTTTGTAGCTCCACACGGTGCTTTGCAGCGGCGTAATCCAGCCCGTTTCGCTTCATCACGCGCGCGATCAGCGTATCTTTAGGCGCATAAACGACCGCCACTTTGTCGAAAAACCCATACCTCTTGCCCTCGAAAAACAGCGGAATATCGACGAAGTAAAGCCTTCCTTTCGCCTCCAAAGCCTGCGCCTGCGATAAAATTTCAGCTGTTATCTTCGGATGCAGCAGCGCTTCGAGCTTTGCAAGCTCCGCCGGGCTTTTAAACACCAGCTCGCCTAGCTTTTTGCGGTCCACCGAGGCGCACGAATCGGTCAAATTTTTCTCATCGCCGCTAGTGTCAAATTCCGTGTGTGAGCCTAAATTTTCGCCCTGTGCGTCTTTTTGCATGACGTATTGCGTGCCGAAAATTTCAGCCACCTGCACGGCGCAGCGATCCAAAACGTCATGCGAAATCTTATCGGCGTCGATGATCTCAAATCCGCGATCACGAAGTAGCTCGCAAACCGCGCTCTTGCCGCTACCGATACTGCCCGTGATGACGACGGCGTGTTTAAATTTCAAGGTGGGCCTTTATAGCGTTTTTATTCGATTTTAGCTAAAATCTGCGAAATTATACCATCTTGGAGGAAAAATTTGATAAGCTACAAAGACGCTGGCGTCGATATAGACGCGGGAAATGAGTTCATAAACGCGATAAAACCGTTCGTCAAAAGGGCGCAAACTCCGCACGTTTTGGGCGGTATCGGCTCGTTTAGCGGCGCGGTGAGGCTGCCTGCGGGCTACAAAAAGCCCGCGATTCTGGGCGCTACTGATGGCGTGGGTACAAAGCTACGACTCGCAATCGACGCGCGCAAATTTGACGGCGTAGGTCAAGACCTCGTCGCGATGTGCGTAAACGACCTCATCTGCAACTTCGCCGAGCCGCTATTTTTCCTCGACTACTACGCGACGGCGAAACTCGAGATCGCGGACGCCAAAGAGGTCGTAAAAAGCATCGCCGAGGGCTGCAAACTCGCGCGTTGCGCGCTTATCGGCGGCGAGACGGCGGAGATGCCCTCGATGTATGAAAAAGGCGACTTCGACCTCGCGGGCTTTGCCGTGGGTATCGCCGAAGAGGACGAGATCGACCGCAGCAAATTTGTGCGTGAAGGCGACGTGCTCATCGCGCTTCCTAGCAGCGGCCTGCACTCAAACGGCTTCTCGCTCGCACGAAAAGTGGTCGCCGAGCTGGGGCTAAAATTTGACGACAAAGTGGACGGTCGCGCACTCATCGACGTGCTTTTGGAGCCGACTAGGATCTACGTCGGCGACTTTTTAAATTTAAAAGATAAAATCCACGCGCTCGCACATATCACTGGCGGTGGCATCGTGGAAAATCTGCCGCGCGTATTTCCGGAGGGGCTGGGCGCGAAGATCGAGCATGCCGCGATCCGCACGCCTGAGATCTTTAAAATCATCGCGCAAAAGGTAGAGCCCGCCGAGATGATGAGAACGTTTAATATGGGCGTAGGTATGATCGTCGTAGCGCCGAAAGAAAACGTAGCTTTCGTACTAGCAAATACCGACGGCTACGTCATCGGCGAGATCGTAAAAGGCGCGGGCGCACAGCTAGTTTAAGCAGGCAAATTTAACTTTGGCTCGCCGCAAAATACGCTACGAGCCAAAGATTTTTAGGTGGCAAATTTATGTTGCCAACCGCTCCTCTCAAAAACCACTGCTTTTGTTTAAATTTGACCATAATATTTTCTGCAAAATCATATCTCAAACCGGGCAATTTGTTAGTAAAATTTAGTATGTTATGGTATAAAGTTTTTACTTTATCTGTTTGTAAATTCTATATTCAAAAGCCGATTTTAGCGCTAAATTTTAATAAAACTAACGTTAGCGTTTGTTAGCTCTTATATATCAAACATTATCTAAACTCCAAAAATTAAATATTGTATTAAATAAAAATATTAAAGTATAAATTTAATGCTTCTTGGCTAGAATTTGGTAAATTTTAAATACAAAGGACGGGCGATGAGCATAAATTTAGATAGACTTAAGGCGCTTTTTAGCGAGATAAACGCAATCAACGACGAGAGTTTCGGCGCTGGGATGAGCCGCCTAGCCTACACGCGCGAGGACAAGGCCGCCAGAGAGCTATTTATCGCGCGCTGTAAAGAGGCGGGGCTAAAAGTACGCATAGACGCGATCGGAAATATCTTTGCTAGGCGCGAGGGTACAGAGCCTGAACTACCGGCGGTAGCGTTTGGCTCGCATCTAGATACCGTGATAAACGGCGGCGAATTTGACGGCATCCTAGGTGTCCTGGGCGGGCTAGAGCTGATTAGATCGCTAAACGACGAGGGCGTGCAGACGCGTAGGCCGCTCGAGCTCATCGTCTTTGAGTGCGAGGAGTCGAGCCGATTTAACATCGCGACGCTTGGCAGCAAGGTAATGTGCGGCAAGCTTGGTTTTGAAAAACTTAAAGAGGTGCGCGACTTTCAGGGACGCGCTATCGGCGAGATTTTTGCGGAGTTTGGCATCGATCTAGCGAGCATCGAAAAGGCTAAAAATTTGACACCAAACTACGAGAGCTTTTTCGAGCTACACATTGAGCAAGGGCCTCTACTAGATAACGAAAATATCCAAATCGGCGTCGTGAGCGCCATCGCCGCGCCGCATAGATTTAGCGTGCGCGTGCAGGGCCAAGCTCAGCACTCCGGCACGACCGCGATGAAGTACCGTCACGACGCGCTTTGCGCGGCGGCGCAGATAGTGCTGGCCGTCGAGAGCATCGCGCGCGAAAACGCGGCAAACGGTATGGTGGCGACCGCGGGCAACTGCACGGTAAAACCGGGCGTTATGAACGTCGTGCCAGGCGAAACTACGCTACTAATCGACCTGCGCGGCATTGACCTGTGCACGCGCGAGGCGGCATACGAGCAGATCCTGGCTGGAATCTCGCGCATCGAGGCTCAGCGCGGCGTCAAATGCGAGATCAAGCAGCTAGCCTTCGATGAGCCATGCGCGCTGGACGGCCGCCTCATCAAACTCATCGCCCAAAAAGCCGCGGCTCTCGGGCTTAGTCATGAAATCATGCCAAGCGGCGCGGGGCATGATGCTATGCATATGAGCGCGCTATGTCCTACGGCGATGATTTTCATCCCGTCTAAAGACGGCATCAGCCACAATCCGGCGGAATTTTCCAGCTGGAGCGATATCGCTAACGGCGTAAATTTACTAAAAAACGTGGTTTTAGAAACGGCGGAGAGAGCTTGAGCCTAAGGCTAAATTCAGCAGGCGGCGAAAATCAGACAAAGACGGCTTAAATTCGCATTTAGCGCAAAACATTCGTCTTAAATTTCGGTTTAAATTTCGCTCGCTTTTTCGGCGACTCGGCGGCTAAATTTGGATTTTAGTTTTACGAATTTTGCGGATGATTTAGCCCTAAAACGGGCTAAAATTAAAACATAGTATCGTCATTTTCGCTTTTTTCGGGTATGTCTTGGATGATATCCGGACGCTAGACGATCTTGCTGTTCTTGACCCGAAATATATCCATAGCCGCCCGTCTGCGGTCATTCGCGTTTAGCTTGACGCGATTGTGGATGAAGATCGCCGCCCCAACCTATATGTTAGATCTGCGCACTTGTTTGCGTTTGCACGGGTTGCGCCGCATAGACCTGTGATAAGCTCGCCGCTACAGCCAAAGAAAGCAGAATTTTTTTATTTTGGCACTTTAAATTTGTTTTAGTTTAAAATTCGCGATAAATTTTAAAAGCGAAGCATTGTGGTTAAAAATAGATGTAAAGTCAATAATTGCGGCCAAGCGCTTTATTTTGGGTTAAGGTATAAATTAAATTTAGCCGACCGACTCGGCCGACTAAATTTTATCGCAACACTACAGCTCCGCGTTAGCCGCGGTTATGTCGTAGTTGTTTTGAAAGCCGCTATTCGTATTTACGACTCCTAGCAGCTTGATGTCGCCCTGGTCTAGCTTGCCGTTGCCGTCGTCCTCGATCTTATAGATGTAGTTATAGGAGTACGAGTTGCTCTCTTGCTTGAGGTTTTTAGCGATGAGCAGGGCTTTTGCGCCTTTTTCAAACGACTCTTCAAACACCTTTTTAAGCGCGTTTAGCTCGCTATTTGCGCCGCCGCCTTGATTTGACGGCGTAAAGCTTAGCTCGGCTTTATAGATTTTGCCGTCTTGCAGCGTTGCCTTTTGCCCGTTTGCGTTCAGGTTAAACTCACCCACGCTTAACTGCTTGCCCTCAAATACCTTTGAAAAATCAAGCTTATCGTCTGCGCCGAATTTCTCCAGCTGCCAGTTTTTCTCGTCTTTATCTGGCGTAAAGATGTATTTGCCCCCGTCCGCGCTCGCGGTTTTGCCGTCCTTTAGTGCCTCGCTTATTTTTAGTGTTTGGCTAGGGGCAAATTTGCCTTTTAGCTCGCCTAGCTGCGAGGCGGTTAAATTTATAGGCTTATCATCGCTGCTGCTAATGCTTGCTATTTTGTCTTTGTTTGAGATTAAATTCGCCAAATTTTGCTTTATGTTTTCCGCCGTATCTAGCAAATTTAGCCCGCCGGCGCCTTTTGCCACTTCGGTCGCAAACTGCGCCGCGCTAAGGCTTTTTGATGCGGCCGCTAGCACGATGTTATCCGCGCTAAGATTAAAGTCTCGGTGCGCGCTAACGGAGCCTATATATTTTACCTCATCCTTGGTTATTACGTTATCGCTGTTATTTTCGACCTTATATATCTCAAAACCGCTGTAAGTTTTAGCTAGGATTATCGATTTTTCGTTGCCTGCGGCTTTGGTTAAAAAAGCCTTACCTTCGCCGAAAATCTTATCAAACCCGGACGCAAAGCCTGCCGCCGTACCGCTAACGTAGTAAATTTTGCCGTCTTGTAGCTGCGTTTGCGCGTCTGCGGCGACGTTTAGATCGCCGATAGACGTTACGTTAGAAGCTAACCTGGAGAAATCAAGCTTGTCGCCGTTAGATAAGGCATTTATAACGACTCTAGACGCGTCTTGCTTAAAGGTAAAGGTTTCTTTGGCGTCGCTTGCGTAGACCGAGCCTGTTACGTTTGTTATTTTTAGATTGTCGTCTGCGGCAAATTTAAAAGTTTCAAACGTATCCTTATCAAGCTCTAAAACGCCGTCTCCTTGCACGTCGATCTGTTTTTTGGCATTGCCGGCGCCAAAAGATAGCCCCGCAAAGGCCTTTAGTAGCTTTGAACCGTCCGCATTTAGCTCTTGCGCGCTTTGCTTTAGCGTGATTTGCGTGCCGTATTTAGTATGCAAATTTAGATCGTTAAGCTTAGCTAGCTCTTCCACGTCGCTCGCGCCGAGTTCGATGTTTTTATCGTTTAAATTTAGCGTTTCTATCTTTGAAACATCCGCCGTCTTTAAAAATTTCATGATTTTTTTAAAGTCGTCTGCGATATCAAATTTGCCTTTTCCTACGAGTTTAGCGGCAAATTTAGCGTATTCGTCTACGCTTACTTCTAGTGTTTTGTTGATTTCAAAGCTATCCACCTTGTCGCTTAGCACGGCATCCTTATCGTTTGAGCTAACGCGCGTTAGTTTTATGTTATCGTTAGCGTCAAATTTATCCGCGCCGATTTTATTAAAATTCGTAGCCGAGATTTTTAGCTCCGCACCATCTGAGGTTTTTATGGATTTTATCTTTTCGCTGAAATAATTCAGCCTATTTTCTACTGCGTTTTGTAAATTATTCGCGCTATCTTCGATCTCTAGGGCGCCGTTTGCGATCTTATAGCTTGAGAGCTTGTCGCTAGATAGAAAGCCTTTGCCGAAAATTTCGTAAAAATCAGCCGCGCTTAGCTTTTGCGTATTAGCTATCGCGCCGTCTTTTAGCTTGTCGCTAAACGCGCCTAAAGCCTTTAGAGACTCTTTACTAAACGCGTCTTTATCCGTTAGCGTTACGGCCGAATTTGCGATTTTATCCGCAGCATCTTTGTTGAGAGACGTTAGTTCGGCTACGCTTAGAACGGCCGATTTTACCGCGCCGTTAGCAAATTTAGCGGCATTTTGAGCTAACGTTTGTAGCTGAGCGTTTGTTAGCGTGCTATCTTTGCTAAGCTCTACCGCGCCGTCTGCGATCCTGTCTTTTAGCGCACCGCTTAATATATCCTTAGCCTTTTCAAAGCTTGCGACTAAAGATTTTATATCGCCGTTTTGCTTGAGCTCGAATTTAACTCCGCCCGTAGTTATGTTTGAGTACGCGTTAGGTAGGATTTTATCTCCTAGCTTGCCGGATAAAAACGACTCTTTGGTTATGTTTTTGGCTCCGTCTAAATTTAGCGAGCCTAGATACTGCGCGCCGTTTTCAAACGAAAAATCATCGCTTGATATCTTTGCGACGTTGCCTTTGCCGAAAAACTCGTAAGTCGTATCGCCGCTTTTTAGCGCGTCGCCTTTTTGCGAATTTGAGCTTAAGCTTTGTTCGTCGTAGGCTTTTACCGCATCTTTGGATTGCGATTTTTTCGCAGAACTAAAGGTATAAACGTCGCCGTTATCAAATTTAACGGCCTTTATGTTTAGCGCATCCGCGTCTAAAGGCTTGGTGGCTTGCGCGTCTTGGTAAAATTTGCCCTCTTTTTTATAGACGCTTTCCGTGCCGTCTAGCTTAAGAGCGGGCGCATCGTCAAAGAGCTTGGTAAAGCCCTGCGCGTCGGTTGCCTTGATGGCGCCGTCGGCTAAAATATTTTGCTTTAGCGTAAAGGCTCCGTCTTTTGTGGTCGGATCAATGCTTACGCCTTTAAATACGATCTTTAAATCATCCGAGTTGCTAAAGCCCGAGTTTTTGCCGTTAGCGTAGAGGATAGTGTCGTCGCCGTCTTTGATAAACTGCTTTGCGCCCGCTTGCAGTCCGTCCTCGTTTTGAGCCTGCGTAAGCGAGTCTGCGCCTCCTGCAAATTTGACCTTGTCGCCGGGTTTTGCGCCCTCTATGACGACGGTGCCGGTATGCGAGTTAAAATGCGGAACAGCCTCTTTATTTGTAACGTAATAAGTCGTTTGTCCGTCTTTTACGAGCTTATAAACCATACCGCCCGCGCCTTTATCTACTTTTTGCGCGCTGACGCCGTCTGCCGTGCCCTCTACCAGGCCAAACGGCCGCTCGAAAAAGCCATTGTCGTTAAATTTAACGCCCGATCTAGGCTGGAGGCTGTGGCTATAAGGGACGCCGTTTTCTTGATCTTTGGCGCTAAATTCGTGCCCGTCTTTGGTAAATGCGCCAAGTATCGCCGTGCCTTTTTCCGCCTCCAAGCTATCGCCCGTCGGGAAGTTTTTTACCGTATAAACATCGGCTTTTAGCGTCTTGCCCTCGGCGGTTTTAACCGCGCCGTTTTGGACCGATAAATTTATCTTTTGATCGGCACTTAAATTTACACCGTCATTATCCGCACTTCTTATGCTTACGAAGTATTTTTTACCGCCGTGTTCTATCTTCGCCGAGTAGCCGATGACCTCGGTCGATGAGGCGGATGCTAGCATCTGTTTTAGCGCGCCCTCTACGCCGTCGTTTGGAGTAGGCTTAGGTTGCGGCTTGGGGTCTGGAGTTGGGGTCGGTTTAGGACCCGGCTGAGGTTGAGGTTTTGGATCCGGCGTAGGGTCAGGCTTAGGATCCGGCGTAGGGGCGGGTTTTGGAGCGAGTTCTTTTGAGATTTCATCCTCCGTTTTGCCGGTTACGCCAGAGATGATTTTTACCTTAGAGTTGGCATCTAGCGCAGCGTCTAACTTTGCCTCGTCTACGGTCAAAATTAAGCTTTTAGCGCCCGCTAGCACGGCGTTTTTGATGTCGCTTGCGTTTGAGTGGGGTGTAATGGTTTTATTTATCTGCATAAAAGCTTTTAGTTGCTCTTTTATATCGCCGCCGTTTGGAACGTCTTTAATGAGGTCCGCTACGACGTTTGAGGCGATTATCTTGTTTATCAAGAGATTATGCGCGTTTTTCGTAGCTTCGTCGGCGGCACTTGAGTGAACGGGGTCGCAAGCGGCCTTTAGCATATCGGCCGCGACCTTTCCTCTATCTTCGCCGTCGTTTAGCTTTTTCGTCCAACCGGCTTTGCCCTCTTTGTCTAGATTAGCTCCGCCTTTGCCAAATACGTTAGCGTATATATGCTCGACGAAATTTGCGTTTTCGTTTACGCTATCGCCGAAAAACTCTTTTGCCGCTACTGTGTCTAGCATCGTGTTTGCGATGGTAGACACGCTTAAATTTTGCGTATTTGCAGCACCCAGCCAAGCCTTACTGCCCGAGCCTTCGCTCGATCTGCCGAAGAGTCCGACGTAAAGCGCAGAAATTTGCGTCTGAGTTATATTCATAACGATCTCCTGGATTTAGATTAAAAATATAGGAAATTGTAACAAATCTAACTGAAATCAATTCTTAAAATTATAGCAAAAATATATAAAATAGTAGTTACATTAAATTTTTAAGTTTTTTAAAATAAATTCGGCTCTCTTACATAGTTTTTTTGTTCGTATTCTTTGCCCGCATCGTGGTCTTTTAGGAGCTTAACCACGACGGGGCTAAGCGCAATGATGGCGATCAGGTTCGGAAGCACCATGAGACCGTTAAACATATCGGCCAGCTCCCAGACGAAATTTATCTTTAGCAAGCTGCCCGCAAACACAAATCCTACGACTAATATCTGCAAGATTCGCACGAATTTGGCTCCAAAAAGATAGCGTACGTTGATCTCAGCGAAGTAGTACCAGCCCAAAATCGTCGTAAAAGCAAAGAAAAACAAGCAAATCGCCACGAATCCATAGCCGCCCGCATGCCCCAAAACATGCGTCGAAAACGCCTCTTGCACGAGCGAGATACCGGTTAGCACGGCTTTGCCGTTTTCAAAATGTATCACGTCGGCGCTAAGCACGACAAAAACGGTGATATTTAGCACGATAAAGGTATCGACAAACACGCTCATGATACCGAGCACCGCCTGATCGACTGGGTGTTTGACGTTAGCCGCGGCGTGCGCGTGGGGGGTCGAGCCCATGCCGGCTTCGTTTGAAAACAGTCCGCGCGCGATACCGTATCTCATCGCCGTAGCGATCGTGGCCCCTGTCGCGCCGCCCCATGCTGCGGATGGATTAAACGCGGCTTCAAATATAAGCGCTATGACACCGGGAATTTTATCAAGATTAAAGCAAATGATCACAAGTCCGACCGCGACGTAGAGGATTGCCATGATAGGCACGATTTTTTCGGCAACTCTGGCGATGGCTTTGACGCCACCGATAAAGATCATAGCGCAAATCGCCGCCAAAAATAGTCCGCTCGCCCACTGCGGTATGCCAAACGCGCCCTTAAATCCGTCCGAGATCGAGTTGGCCTGCACCATGTTTCCCATAAATCCGAGCGCCAAGATGATCGCCAGCGCGAAAAACGCTGCCAAAAGCTTGGCATAACGGCTCTTTAGTCCGCGGCTGATATAAAACGCCGGCCCGCCGATCATGTGGCCGCTGTCGTCTTTGGTGCGGTAAATTTGCGCGAGGCAGATCTCTGCGAAATTCGTCGCCATGCCTAAAAACGCCGCACACCACATCCAAAATATCGCGCCCGGTCCGCCCATGATGAGCGCGGTTGTGGCACCCACGAGGTTACCCGTGCCCACCTGCGCCGCGACGGCCGTAGCGACCGCCTGAAACGAACTCATGCCCGATTTTCCTGCCGCTTCGCCGTGCAATGAGAAGTTGCCAAAAAGCCTATTAAGCCCCATTTTAAACTTAAAAATCTGTACGAAACGAAGCCTAATCGTAAAATAAAGCCCCGTACCGCAAAGTAGCGCGATAAGGAAATACGGCCCCCAAAGGAATGAATTTATAGAGCTTATGAGGTCGGTGAGCATGGATTTGCCTTTATTTTTTAAAATTTTTCAAGTATATTTAAAAAAATATAAAACTAAAATAAATAATAAAAATTTTTTAGCCTATTTTAAAAATATAGGTAAAATTTGAGTTGAATTTGACAGGGCGGGTGGTTTTAAAGGATATTCTTGATTTGGACGGCGGGTTTTGTTTTAGTTGGACTTTCTCGCTGCTTTGCAAATTTAACGGCGGTTTTACGAGATTTTGCCGAGAAATTTAACAAGTCTGTAAAAACCCAAAAACTAAAAACGTAGCAAATTTGACCGCAATACTTCCTCTAAAATTTAATAAGCCGGTAGGGCAAATTTGAGTCGGCGTAAATTTAACCCTTAGATTTTATTTTAACCAGCCACTCGTCCAGCGTCTTTTCAAAGCCGATGCCGTTGCTCTCGTAAAATTTAAGCGGCTTTTCAAGGTATTTTTGATCTACCCAGCCGCCGAAACTGTGCGGATACAGATAGTCCTTGGCCTCGGGCGCGGTGTTGATGAGATAGGGCGGGATGGCTAGCGGCGGCTCGTTTTTCACGTAGGCTAGCGCGGCGTTTATGGCCTTGTAGCTGGAGTTTGACTTTGGCGAGTGAGCCAGATACATCGCGCATTGAGCGAGAATTATGCGCGCTTCGGGAAATCCAATCTTGCTAACGGCAGCTAGCGCGTTAGCGGCTAAATTTAGCGCGTTAGGATTGGCGTTACCGATATCCTCGCTGGCAAATATCGCCATCCTTCGCGCGATAAAATCCGCACTCTCGCCAGCGTCGATAAGCCGCGCCAGATAGTACATAACGGCATTTTCGTCGCTACCGCGCAGGCTTTTTATAAACGCACTTGCTAGCCCGTAATGCACATCGTCCTCGCTAACGCCTTCGCTAACCGCGTTAGCTCTTAGCGTTTTTAAATTCTCTAACGTTATTTCTTCGCCCAGACTCACGGCAAACTCGAGCAAATTTAGCAGCCCGCGCGCATCTCCGCCGCTACTTTTTACGAGATAGGCTTTGGCTTCGTCCGAGATATCAAATTTGACCTCGCCCCTCACGCGCTCAAGCAATTTTTCAAAATCCTCGCTCGCAAGCGGCTTAAACTCAAAAAGCATCGAGCGGCTGCGAATGCCAGAGCTTAGCGTGAAATAGGGATTTTCCGTGCTGGCTCCGATGATGGCGGCGCGGTAGTTTTCCATCGGGATTAACAGGGCTTCTTGCTGCGTTTTGCTGAGGCGGTGGATCTCGTCGATGAAAAATAGCGGCTTAGAAAGCGCATTTTCGTGGTTTTTTAGGATTTTGCGAAATTCGTCGATCTTTAAATTTCCGCCATCAAATTCGTAAAAATCATACTCCATCGACCGTGCGACGACGCGAGCAAAGCTAGTTTTGCCGCAGCCTGCAGGCCCGTAAAATATGCTGTGCGGGATTTTTTTGTTTTCGATAAATTTTTTAAAAACGCCCACCAGCTCGCGCTGTCCACATATCTCGTCTAAGCTGCGCGGGCGAAATTTCAAGGCGAAATTTTGCAAATTTGCTCCTTTTAAATTTTAAGGCATTATAGTCAAATTTAAATTAAGAAGCGGATTTGCGGGAGCGGGCGGGTCAAATTTGAGCGGGTAAAAAAGCAAAATTTGATGTTAGCGCCCTGCCCTCGCAAACTCAAATTTAGACAAAAACAAGCCGTCAAAAACGGCAAATTTAATGGCTAAAGCGGACCTAATTTAAGCTAAATTTAGTCAAATTTAGTCCGCTTGCCGAGTCAAGCTAAAACGTTTTTTCAAAATCTACGTAGAAGTTTCTGCCTTTGCCCACTCTGGTCGTATTTTTAAATCCGTTTGCGAAAATGTATTCTTTATTAAAGATATTGTTTACGCCAAAGCTGATTTTTAGCCCTTTGTTTAGCAGATAGCTGTCGAAATTTTTCGGCTCCCATCTACCTTTAAAATTTACGATAGTAAAGGTTTCGTCTACGTATTCGTATTTTTGACCGCGCACGACGTAGTATTTCTCGTCGTTGTTAGGTCTAAACCAGTGCGTCATATCGCCGCCCAGACTAAGTCCCCACGGCTCGTATCTATACATCGCGCCTAAAGTTAGCTTGTCGGCGTAGACGGTGAGTATCTTTTTGGTCGCTTTGTCGTAGATTTTCGTATGGTCGTATCCGAGCGAGAATGTAAGGTTGTTTATCGCGTATTTGGACTCGATCTCGACGCCTCGGCGCTTTGCGTTATCGACGTTTTCGTACATACCGTAGCGTCTGCCCGGCGCTTCGGCGTCAAACGGCGGGTTGCCCTTGTCCGGTCTTGCTTTTAGATTTATCATATCTTTGATGTTGCCGTCGTAGTAGGTAGCCTTAAAATACAGCTCGTCGTCGCCCAAAAGCCCCTGCTTATCGACAGAAAAGCCTACTTCGTATTCTTTTGCGATTTCAGGTTTTAGGTCGGGATTTGGTATGTACCAGTAGTGCGGATTTAACGGGCCGGCCGATGACGTCTCGTTTGGCGTCGGTCCTCTAAATGTCTCTGCGTAGCCTGCGAGTAAATTTACGCCGTCAAAGACCTCGTACGCAAGGCCGAGTTTTGGAGAAAACCTAGACTCGGAGTATGAGTTGTGATCGCCGTTTTTGACTCCGCGTTTAAATTTATCAAACCTGCCGCCTAAAGTAAACTCGAATCTACCTACGCTAAATACGTCTTGCGCGTATATACCGAGGTCTTTGTAAAAATTTGGAAACGAACCAAAGTCGCTAAGCGCACCGTTGTGCCAAAATATCGCGTCCTCTTTTCTGTGTTCGTAGTCGATACCGGTGACTAGTCTGTGCTCTAGCACGCCGGTTTCAAAGAGGCTTTCGTTTTTGAGCCTAACACCCCATCTGTCGTCTTTGTTTTTGTAGTCGATGTAGACGGGATTGCCTCTGCTAAAGCCCGTTCTGATCCTATGATTTAGAGCTTTTGCGTTGTAATACTGAGCGGAGAAATTTATCCATCTGTTATTTAGCGGAGTGTACTTATATATCACACTATAGTCTCGCTGTTTTAGACGTCCCGAGGTAGGTAGCTCCGCGTCCTCACTCCAGAAAAGCGACTGCCAAGGCGAAGAGGAGAATTTTTCGTGGTAGTTAAATACACTAGCCTCCAAAGCATGCTCGTCGGTTATCGCCCACTCGGTTTTGGCAAAGACAGTGTTTACCTGCTCGTCGTTTTCCGCGTATTTCACGCCCGAGCGCTTGCCGTCTCTAGCCATCTTTATCTTGCCAAAGTCCGCGTGCTTGCCGTATAGTAAAAGGCCGAAATTTTCCGTAGGTTTAGCTGCGATGGCGGCTCGATTAGAGTTCATGTGATTACTTTCCTGACGATGGCCGATCGTGACGCCGTAGTCGCTGCCCGGGTTTATAAAGTCGCTCACGTCTTTGGTTCTCATACTAACGATACCGCCGACTGCGCCGCTACCGTGCAGCACCGAGCTAGCACCCTTTACGACCTCGACGCGTTTTAGCAAGTCGTTATCCACGCGAAAGGTTGAAATTTGATTAGAAAAAAGCGAAGGCGAGCGCTTGATACCGTCTTGTTCGATGATGACGCGCGCTTCGCTTTGGTAGCCAAAGCCGCGGATGTTGTAGTATTGGCCGACTTGTCTACCGTGGTCGTTGCCAAGCATCACGCCGGGCACTGAGCCGATAGCGTCGATAACGGACGGCGATTTAACTAGGTCGTTTTGATTTAGGACGCTGACCTGGCCGGCGTATTTAGCGACGTCGGTTTCGCTCCTGTTTGCCGTGACGGATACCATATCTAGCTTTACAGATCCCGTAGCATTACTATCGGCTCGCTTAAATTTGCCGTCCACTCCTCCAGTCTGCGCGAGAGCCGAGGCTGCGCTCAGCAAAACTGTAGCCGCTATAATGCTAAATTTACCCATAACATCCCCTTTATATTAAGAAATTGATAATAGGTATAATTTTATCTATTTTT
>NZ_CALIAV010000043.1 GCF_938045625.1 uncultured Campylobacter sp. | reverse complement strand
AAGCAATATGCTTAAAAGAAGCTGAAGGGAAGGAGGGGTGTAAAAAATTTTAGAGATTTTTTGTTGGTGGTTCTATCAAATTTTATTTTCTAGAAATTTACCTTAATATATAAGCAAAAATAAAATTCGTTCAGCGGACGAAGCAGTAAATTTAGCGCTATCGTCCGCTAAAAATAAAACAAATTTTAGTTCGCCATCAGGCTCATTATAAATTCTTTAAGCGAAATTTTATCGTTTACGAGCAGATCATCGCTACCGACGTCGTGTTTAAATTTCGCGCTCATATACTCGCCATCTTTGGCAAAAAGCGAATTTATGCGCTCCTCAAAAGGCTTAATACCGTTAATCATTTCGTTAAAATCCCTATCGGGCATTATCCCTTTATATTCGCTTAAAAACTCCGTTATAGACGCGGCTTGCACTTTTAGTTCGCCGTCAAATTTAACCGCCTTTAGCGCCCTTTCCACGTCCGCGTCGTTTTCTAGCGTTTTGCTTTTGGCGCCCAGTCCCGATGCGTCGGCTACGGCGCTAAATTTGATCTCCTTGCCGCCCGGGTTTTTAAAGCTAAAATTTTTAACTTCCAGTACGTAGTTTTCGCTCATTAAAATTTTATAAACCGCCGATTCTTTAGGATCATTAAGATACATCGCCATAGCAAGCTTGTTTACGTTTTTTTCGTTCATGGCGGCATTTAGCTGAGTTAGGACTTTCTTGCCGTCTATTTCTAGCGCGCCCAGGTTAGCCTCCGTCATCGTATCGAGCAAATTTGCGTCCGCATTTTGCTTGATCTGCGCTAAAAACGCCATATCGGTTATCCCGACGGCTTTTGGAAAATCATAGCTTCTAGCGTTGCTAAAGCTCATTTTGCCGACCTTTATTCCTACTTTAGATATATTTTCGTAGGCGGTTTGTAAATTTACGAACGAAACCAGATCGCTAAAGCTCTTAAAATCGCTAAGCTCGATGACCATAGAGGCGTTTTCCATCGCAAATTTGCCGGAGTCGTCCGTATCGCCGCCGCTAACTTTACCGACGCCGATTTCTAGGGATTTTATCTTATTTTCTTTGATTTGCGCCTTTGCAAAAGGCTTTGAGATAACAAAGTCCGAATTTCTCTCTTCTACTTTGATCTCGGCCAAATTTAGCGTTACGTCGCGGGTTTTATCTAAATTTATCAACACGTCGGCGCTCAAAAACTCGTCCGTGCCGAATATCTTTTTAGCTTCGGCGGCGGCTTCGGGCGTTAGAGCCTTGATATCGCTGTGCGCCTTAAATCCGTTAAACAGCTCGGCAAATCCGTGCTTTAGCGTGGTTTTAGCCTCAAATTTTACCGGATCTTTGCCGTCGGTTAGCTCAAATGTAAGCGTCGCACGCGAGCTAAACAGCCCTTTGTCGTACTCGTTTTGCGTCACGTTTGCCTTTAGATCGATAAACGGCAAGTGCAGAGTTTCGCCCGTTAGCCTAGCCACGCCCCTATCGTAGGACTCTTTGGCCTTAGACGAGCCGTAAAATGCGACGCCCAAAACCGCAATCAAAACGACTGTGAGCGCAAATATAATCTTTTTCATTTTTTTCCTTGATTTTAAATTTTACTTCGTCGCCGCAATAAGCTCGATCTCGACCAAACCGCCCTTTGGTAGCGTTTTTACCGCAACAGTGCTGCGAGCAGGATATGGCTCTTTAAAAAACTCGGCGTAAATTTCGTTTACCGCCGCAAAGTCCGCAATATCGGCTAGAAAAATCGTCGTTTTTACTACGTTTTCAAAGCCAAGCCCCGCTTCGCTCAAAATCGCTTGCAAATTTTGAAGCGACCTTTGCGCCTGCGATTTTACGTCCGCACCCGCAAATTCGCCGCTAGGAGTCACGCCTAACTGTCCGGAAATAAACAAAAATCCGTTTGCCGCGATCGCTTGCGAATACGGCCCGATCGCTTGCGGGGCATCTTTTGTAGAGATAACCTTTTTCATTTTCGTCCTTTGTAAAAAATTTCGCGAATATTAGCAGTTTAGCGCCGAATTTGCAAATTTAGCTATAATTTCCCGCAAGAAAGGCACGGAAAATATGAAAATAACCCTTGCGCCAAACGAGTTTTTGGATGATTACATTCTGGGCTGCGAATTTGCGCGAAACGCCGAAATTTCGGGCAATGCGTATCTGTTTTGGAGCGGCGCCATCTGCGCTAAATTTGAAAACTCACGCATCGTTTTTCTGCATAAAAAATGCATTCCAGCGCGTTTTCGCGAGGCGGCCGCACGCTGCAGCGATCTAGCCGGACTCGTGCTCACATCGGCATTTTGCTCGTTTACGACGCTAGCACCATCGCACCTAGTCGCCAAAAACGGCTCCAAACTCTATCCGCTTTTTGATCTACGCGAAATTTGCGGGATCAAATTTATAAATTTAAAGAAATTTTACGACGACTTCGGACTTGACTACGACTACAGAATTTACATCGAAAAGTGCTCGTTTTTCTCGCCTGCGCCGCTTGAAAAGCGCATAAAGCTAACCGAGACGATGTGCCTTGGGTATTATTAAATTTGACTGCAAAACCCGCTCAAATTTGACCCAAGCCGAATAAAGCCAAATTTAATCAATCTTACCACGCCGCGTAAAAACCCGGTAAATTTAGTGCCGGCGTTTATCGGCTAAATTTACCTCGCCCAGTTTTGCTTATCTTCTTCGGTTACGGACGTGAGCTTAGAAAGCCGCCTGCCAAGGAAGTTTTTCACGTCATCAACGATAGAATAAACCGTCGGCACGAAAACGAGGCTAAGTAGCGTAGAGGCCGCCAGCCCGCAGATCACGGCTACCGACATCGTCGCGCGAAAAGCCGCTCCCGAGCCGCTAGCAAACACCGCAGGCGCCATGCCCGCGATCATAGCTATCGTAGTCATCACGATAGGTCGCGCACGTTCAGCGCCAGAGCTTAGCAAAGCCTGCCTGACGCCGCTTCCGCGCAGGCGCTTTTCGATGACGAAATCAACGAGTAAGATAGAGTTTTTACCCACGATAGCCATCAGCATCAAGATACCGATCACGGAGGATAGATCAAGCGCGCCGCCGTAAAGTAGCAGACCTCCGGCCGCGCCGCCGATAGAGAGCGGAAGCGCGATAAATATCGTCGCAGGCTGCAAAAAATCGCGAAAAAGTACGATCAAAACCAGCAAAAACATCGTCACTCCAAAGCCAAGCGCGATACTAAACTGCTCAAACATCTCGCTCATATACTCACTATCGCCGTACTCGGGCGAGGAGATGCCTTTCGGCAAATTTTGCATCGCGGGCAAGGCATGAATTTGCCCCAAAACTTCGCCTATGGTAAATCCAGGTTGCAAATCGGCCTCGACAGCGATCTTACGACGTTTATCAAACCTCTCTATGCTAGCCGCACCCTGCGAATACGAAACTTCTGCCACGCTAGAGAGCGGCACAGCCGTCCCTGTCGCGCTTTGGACGTAAATTTTACGCAAAACTTCAAGATCGTTTCTAGCGCTCTCCTCTAGGCTAACGCGGATAGGTACTTGGCGATCAGGTAGGTCAAATTTTGCCGACGCCGCGTCCGTGTCGCCTACGGTAGCGATACGCAAAGCTTCGCCAACGGTCTGATGGCTCACGCCCAGCCTTGCGGCCTCTTTTTTGATTAAATTTACGCGGATTTCCGGCTTTTGCAGCGGTTCGTTTACTTGAGCGTTTTTTACGCCCGCAACTCCGCTCATTTGAGATTTTATCAGCGCGGCGGTTTGAGAGAGTGCATCCGCGTCGTCTCCTGCTAGGATGACCGAGATATCGCGCGCAGCCATATCGTTAGCGAAGGCAAATCTCATATCGCTAAATTTAGCCAGCTCCGCCCGCAGTTCGTTTTCAAACTCCTTTTGCGTAACGGCGCGCTGCTTGTGCGGTTTTAGCGTGATTAACAGCTCGCCCTTGTGCGTTTCGCCACCTCCTCCTGCGATAGCAAAAACCGACCAAACGGCAGGGTTTCCTTTGATGGCGCGCGTTAAATTTAAAAGCCTCTCATCGGTCTGCTCTAGCGTGGAACCCGGAGCTAGCGTGATATTTACGCTGCTTCTACCCGAGTCGCTTTGAGGCAAAAATCCCGTCGGCAAAAGCGGTATTAGCGCAAACGAGCCAAGCAGTAGCAAAAAGCCGATAAAGAGCGTAAATTTGCGGTGATCTAGCGTGAAAGTTAGCAAATTTAGATAGGCGGCCTTTAGTTTGCCCACTTCGCGCTCATCTTTGGCCTCGGGCTTTAGGATATAGGCCGCTAGCAGCGGAGTGGCTAAGCGCGCTACTAAAAGCGAAGCCAAAACCGCCGCCGCGACGGTTATGCCAAACTGCCTAAAATACTGCCCGATGCCTCCGCCGATAAAGCTAACGGGCAAAAATATCGCCACTATCGTTAGCGTAATGGCAACCACTGCAAAGCCAATATCATCGGCCGCGTCGATGGCGGCCTGATAGGGGCGTTTGCCTAGAGCTAGGTGTTTTTTGATATTTTCTATCTCCACGATCGCGTCGTCTACGAGTATGCCGATAACTAGCATGAGAGCCAGCAGCGTGATGCCGTTTAGCGTGTAGTCCAGCAGATAAAGCGCCGCAAACGTCGGCAGGATCGAAAGAGGCAGCGACACAGCCGCCACCAGCGTCGCTCTCGCGTCTCGCAAGAAAACAAACACGACCAGTACCGTCAGTATCGCGCCCTCGGCTAGCATCCAGATCGTTTGGGTATAGCTTTGCTTGGTCTCATTTGCCGAGGTATATATCTCATCTATCTTTACTTCTGCATGCTCTGCGGTAAATTTAGCCAGCTCATCCTCGACCTTTTGCATCACGACCGTGTCGCTGGCGCCTTTTGAGCGCGAGACGCTAAATCCAGCCGTCTCCAGCCCATCCATCCTAGAGCGCGACCTAACCTCGCCGTGCGAGTCCTCAACGCGAGCGATATCGCCCAGACGGACGTTTCGGCCGCCGTCTAGCCAGATATGAGTATCGGAAAGCTCCTCGACGCTCTTTGCGCCGCCCGTTACGCGCAGGCTATTTTCCGCACCGTCTAAAACCGTCCTGCCTGCGGGCAAATCGGCATTATTTTGTGCGAGCTGCTTGCTAATATGAGCAGCGTCTATCTTTAGCGAGCTAAGCGCGGCGGGATCTAAAAGCACTCTGATCTCGCGCGTAACGCCGCCTAGGCGCTTTACCTGCTGAACGCCCGGGATCGCTAGTAGCCGCCTTTTTATCTCGTTATCTATCAGGTGCGATATCTCGCTTTGGTCTAAATTTGCGCTTCCTATAGAATAAAACGCCAGCGCGCCGCCCTCGACGTCTACGCGCTCTACTAGCGGCGTATCGATGCCGGCCGGTAGTTCGTCTCTGATCTGCGAGATAGCGTTTCGCACGTCGTTTACGGCTCGATCGACGTCCGTTTCGATAGCAAACTCCACCGTCGTAGCCGAGCTGCCCTCGGAGATCGTAGAGCTAACGTGCCTCACGTCCGCCAGCCCGCTCACGGCGTCTTCTATGCGCCTAGTAGTCGAGCTTTCCAGCTGCGTAGGCGACGCGCCCGCCTGCGTGACCGTGACGCTAACGATAGGGAAATTTACGTTTGGGTTTGCGTTTATCGGTAGGCGCAGAAACGACGCTACGCCGCCTAAGCTAAGCGCGATAAAAAGCACGATAATCGGGATGGGATGGCGAATCGCCCAAGACGAAATTTTCACTCAGCGCTCCTTTGCGCCGCTTCGCCGTCGTTTACCAGCGCGGCGGCTTTTAGCACGACCTCATCGTCCTTGCTGACACCTGAAATCACCTGAACTAGCCCGTTTGCTCTAAGTCCGGTTTGGATTTTTCGCTTCTGCGCCTTGCCGTCTTTTATTAGCGTCGCAAACACGCCTTCGTCCGTAAACGAAATCGCCTGCGCAGGCAGCACTAACGCGCTAAATTCAGGCAGGTCGATAATGGCCTTGGCGTACGAACCGATAAATTTCGCCTCACCATCTAGCGAAATTTTGACCTTGCCTAGGCGCGAGCTCGTATCCACGCTCACTGGCACTAGCCGCACTTTGCCTTTCACAGCCTCTTTTACGCCGTAAATTTGAGCCTGCGCGCCCATACCGACTTTTATCTGCGCTAGCTCGGCTACGTCCGCGTCCGCAGATAGCTCGATGACGCCGTCTTTTGCGATGTTAAACAAAGCCTCGCCACTAGTTAGCGCACCGATTTGGGCTTTTTTGGCCGTAACGACGCCGCTAACGGGCGCTATCACGCTAGCTTTGCCGAGTTGGTCTTTAGCTTCAGCGATCTGCGCGTCTATCTGCGAGATTTGCGCTTTAGCGGAGTTTAGATTCGCTCTGGCGCTTGCTTCTTTTGCGCTTGCTTGTTCGAGTTCTTGCGAGCTAATAGCCTTTTTTGCGGCTAGGTCTTTAGCTCGCTTTAGCGCAGACTCAGATTCGCTAAAAGCAGCCTTGGCGGAGTTTAAATTTTGCTTTGCAGCCTCTAGCGCAGCGGTTTGCTGCTCAAATTTCGCTTTTACGCCGGCATTATCCAGCAGAGCTAAAATTTGCCCCTTTTGCACGTTTTCGCCGACTTTGACTAAAACCTCGGAGATTTGCTGGCCTTGTAGCGCCGAACCTACTGCAACGTCGTCTTTAGCGACCAGTTCGCCGTGCAAATTTAGCTTTGGATTAAATTTTTGGACCTTGGGCGATACGACCGTTAGCTTTATAGCTTCGTCGTTTTGATTTTGCCTAGCGTCCGAATTTTTGTCGTCTTGGCCGACGTTTGTTTCGCTAGCGTCAGTGTCGTCTTTTACGCCCGCTTGAGCAGTTTGTTGCTCGGCCGTATTTTTCTCTGCTTGCGACGCTGCTTCCTGTGCCGATTTATTTTCCTGCGCAGCTACGACGAAAATCAGCGCGAACGATAAAAAATACACCTTTAAAAAATTACCGAGTTTCATAAATTTCCTTTGATATTAGTCTTAAAATTTACTATATTAGCAAAATTTAGGACTAAAAGTCAATCCAAAAACCTTGAAAATATTTTAGGATTTTACTAAAATTCACCCAAAATAAAAAAGGGAGAAATAATGTACAACTTCGACGAGCTGGGCAAAAAAATCGGCGATATCGACAAACGCATAGACATGCTGATTGCTAAAACTGGGCTTAGCTACAGCGAATTTGCAGTGCTTTATACACTCGCAAAAGACGGCCGTTCGACGCAAAAAAAGATCGGCCAAGAGCGGTTCATACCCAAGCAAACGGTCTTTAACGTCTGCAAGGATTTTCGACAAAAAGGGCTAGTGCAGATAGGCGTGCAAAGCACGGATAAAAGGGAGCGCGCGATGAGTCTCACGCAAAAAGGGCACGAAGTGGCAGACCCTATAGTGCGCGCTAGCGATGAGCTGGGCGAGCGAGTATTTGCTAGGCTCGGCGAAAAAAACACCGAGAAGCTATTTTTATTGCTGACGCGCTTTTGCGAGATTTGCGACAAAGAGATCGAAAATACGCCTGATATCCAAACGGAAATTTAAGCTTGCTTATATCTAATCAAGTCGTTTTTGTCGTATATTTTTGCCAAGAGGCTAGCAAACACGAATCGGAGCTAACGGCAACCGCACGCAAAATACGCTAGCCGAAACACTATACGCCAACGACGTTTCCAGCTCTTCCTAAAATTTACCTACTCGCTCGCCGTTTTTTGCACTCGGCTAATTAAATTCGAACTTCAAGCGCACGCTTTAGAGCTCAAATTTCACAAATTTGCATTGTAAATTTATCGAAAAGTCGTCTTGCCAATTTGCTACTTAAATTTACTCGGTGACGCCTCAAATGCGATTCAAAAGACCAAGTCGATTTGCTACAAAAGCCTGCCAATTTATCTTTACATACGCACCTTAAATTTAGCATTTACAACCCATAAAATCGTCGCAATGTACCTCAAAAAACACGAGTAAATTTGGCCCGCTAGATTTTGATGCGTCGAGTAAAGTAGTTTAGAGCCGTATCTACGTGTCGACTTCCGCTGCCCACTCAAACAAAATTCGCCGAGTCGTATCGCTCAAATGCCGCCGATCCGGCGACGACAATCGTCAAATTTATCCGCAAACGGCATAATTTAATTTTCGTAACATTTTAGAAATTTATTTACGTTTTTACTCATTTGCCATAAATTTTTATAGCTTAAATTTTAAAATTAATCAAAAAATATAATTCAAAACTCTATAATCGGTAAATTTAAAACCAAAAGGAGAAAAAATGAAACTATTTTCAGCGCTGGCTTTGTGCGCGGCGATGGTGTTTAGCGCGCAGGCAGCGGAAAAATACAAAATCAAGCTCGCCTCCACCTACGAGAGCAACGTACCCGTGCTAGGCGACGCTCCGAAGAAATTTAAAGAGCTCGTGGAAAAGATGAGCGACGGCCGTATCGAGGTTCGCGTCGACTATCCATCCAAGCACAAGGCGGCGTTTGCGCTGCTTGATATGGTCAAAAGCGCCCAATACGACGCAGCTTTCACCGCGAGCTACTTCTATAAGGGCAAGGACGCTAAACTCATGCTCTTTACGACGGTGCCCTTTGGCATGAACAAGGCCGAGCAGGACGCATGGTACGCGCACGGCGGCGGCAAGGAGCTCGCGCAAAAGGTCTTTAACGAGTACGGCATCGTGACCTTTCACGGCGGAAATTTTGGCATGCAAATGGGCGGCTGGTTTAAAAAAGAGATCAAGAGCACGGACGATCTAAAGGGGCTAAAACTGCGCATGACCGGGCTTGGCGGCGAGATAATGGCAAAACTGGGAGTCAATATAAACACGATCCCGATCGGCGAGCTATACATGGCGATGGAGATGAACACGATCGACGCCGTCGAGTGGGTGTGCCCAGCGATCGATATAAATTTCGGCTTTCAAAAGGTGGCTAAATTTTACTACACCGGCTGGCAGGAGCCCGCAAGCGAAAATGAATTTTACATCAACAAAAAGCTCTGGGACAAGCTACCGGCTGACCTCCAAGCTATAGTAGAAACCGCGACAAAGGCCGTAGCAGCCGATGTTTACGAGTCGGCGGTCTATCAAAACTCGCTAGTGCTTGATAAAATCAAAAGCGAACATCCGGACGTGAAAATCGCTTCGTTTCCGCCGGAAATCATCGCCGCGCTGCGCAAGGCTACGGACGAGATCCTAGACGAACTTTCGGCAAAGGACGCGACGTTTAAAGAGATCCTAGACTCGCAAAAAGCCTTTATGAAAAAGGCTAGAGTCTGGACGCAGATCTCCGAAAACAGCTACATAAACAGCACCACGGAGTGATTTTCTGCTAAATTTAATGAGCCGTCCGAGTAAATTTGACGGCTCGGCTAACGCAAATTTGGTGTTAAATTTAGCCCGATTTTAGCTTGACGTCAAATTTGAACTCTAAATTTTATCAACGCTGCTTTGCTTAAATTTAACCAACAAATGCGCCAAAGCAGACCGCCGTTACTTTCATATCTTAAACTTCCCGAATTTTAACCCAAATAGTGCTAAAATCACCAAACACCTAAATTTAAAGGAAAGCCATGAAAAATGTGTCTAAATTTTGCCTTTTGGCTGTAGTTTTTTGCGGTCTTGGTGGCGCAAACCTAAGCGCACAAACGACGAAAGCCGCGCTAATGGAAAAAACGGTAAAAGAATTTTACCAAACAAGCTACGGCGACGGCGAAATACAGCCTATCACCTCGGAGTGGCTGACTCCCGAGCTTGACGGGCTGATTTATGATCAGTTCGGCTCTGCGCTGGGACGTCTAAGCGGCATAGAGCACGTATCGTCCGATCTAGATGCCGATCCTTTTATAGGCTCGCACGAGATTGACGAGCTAAAAAACTTTAGCGCAAAAGCGGTCTCAGAGAACGAAGTGCAAGTGAAATTTGAGCTATTTGGCGAAAAACGGGATATAACTTTGCGCCTAATTTGCGATAAAGATTGCCTAATCGACGACGTAAAGCTTAGCGACGGTGGTTCGTTAAAGGCTAAGATTAAGAAATCTCTAAGAGCGGCGTATCCGAGCAATTACGACAAAATTTTTAAAGACTAAGCATAAAATTTGAGAGTTTAACGCGCCGTTTGGTTTCAAATTTGCCCGCTTTCGCAAATAGCGCGCAAACTAAAAGCGGTGCTTAGATCAGGGCGCGAGCTAGCGATAACCCGCGCCTAGAAATTTATATTTTTTTATACGGAGCTTGCCCTGCTTCATAGAAGTTATTGCCCTCGCTATCTATCGCTACGATAGCAGGGAAATCCTCGACCGTGAGCCTCGCGATCGCCTCTGGTCCAAGCTCTGGATAGGCTAGCACTTCGTACTTTTTGATACTTTGGCTAATCAGCGCGCCCGCACCGCCGATGGCAACCATATAGACGCAGCCTGATTTTTTCATCGCTTCGACGACGGCTTCAGAGCGGTAGCCCTTGCCGATCATGCCGTTGATGCCCACTTCGTTTATCATCGTCGGAGTGTATTTGTCCATGCGTCCGCTAGTAGTCGGTCCCGCAGCACCTATGACGTCGCCAGGTTTTGCGGGGCTTGGTCCTAGGTAGTAGATCGTCTCGCCGGCTAAATTTACGGGCAAGGCCTCGCCGCGAGCCAAAGTCTCGGTTAGCGCCTTGTGCGCGGCGTCGCGAGCTGCGATGATGGTGCCGCTTATTAGCACGTTGTCGCCCGCTTTTAGGCTTTTTACGACATCTTTATCAAACGGCGCGGTTATCTTTTTTACTTCTGACATCTTTTCTCCTTAAATTTCAGCTTCGGCGTGGCGAGCGGCGTGGCAGTTGATGTTGATAGCGACCGGTAGACCCGCGATGTGGGTCGGATACCACTCGATATTTACTTTTACCGCGGTCGTGTCGCCGCCTAGTCCTTGCGGTCCGACGCCCGTTTTGCAGGCGAGCTCTAGTAGCTCCTCTTCTAGTTTGGCGTATCTAGGATCGGGGTTTTTGCTGTCTGCGGCGCGAGCGGCTGCGTATTTTGCCATTAGCGCGGCCTTATCCATCGTGCCGCCTATGCCTACGCCGATCACCATCGGAGGGCAAGCGTTTGGACCAGCTAGCTTAACTGTGTCTAAAAATACCTTTTTCACGCCCTCTAGGCCGTCTGCGGGCACTAGCATCTTTAGAGCCGATTTGTTCTCGCTGCCAAAGCCCTTTGGAGCCACTTTTATATGGATTTTGTCGCCTCTTACTATTCTTACGTTTATGACGGCAGGGGTGTTATTGGTCGTGTTTTTACGCTCAAAGATCGGGTCGTTTACGACCGATTTGCGTAGGTAGCCGCTCACGTAGCCGTCTTTTACGCCCTCGTTTATCGCGTCTTCTAAAAATCCGCCCTCGATATGCACGTCTTGACCGATATCGACGAATACAACCGCCATACCCGTGTCTTGGCAGATCGGCGCGACGCGCTTCTGCGCTAGATCGGCGTTTTGGAGTACCTTGCCTAGGATGTCTTTTCCTATCGGCGAACTCTCGTTTTCTCTAGCTTTTTCAAAAGCCGCTCTCATATCGGGCGTCACGACGTAACAGGCCTCTTTGCAAAGCTCGCTGACGGTTTTGGAGATTAATTCCGCTTGAACTACTCTCATCTGTCCTCCTGTGTTAAATTTATTTTATAAATTTCAAAATATAAAATTTAATTTTTATCTCTTATTAAATTTCGCGAAGTTTATCAAAATAAGCTAAAAAGTTAGATTAAATTTGTTGATTTTGAGAAAGTCTAAGAGAAAAATCGGCTTAAATTTATGCTTCGCGTAAATTTGAAAATTTAGCTTAACTAAAGCCGGCTATGAAATTTAACGGTAGCCCCGCAAGACTCGGCAAAACGGCGATAAATTTAGAGCAAGTGCCGTAAAACTCAAATTTGACGCAACGGCTTAAATTTGAGCTGATTTACGAACGAAGCGGAGCCTTTCAAATTTAGATCGGTTTAAATTTGAGAAGCTGTTTTCGCGACTCAAATTTTCACGAGCCAAATCCGCTCTCAAATTTACTCAGTCATCGTCCTCTTTTTCTTCGATTTTTCTGCGCACTTTGACGCTAGAGATGCTAGCACCGTCCATCTTGCGCACCTCGTAGTAGCAGTTTTCGTCCTCGATCTTGTCGCCCACGACCGGCAAGCGACCGATGAGATTAAAGACGTATCCGCCGATCGTGAGCTCCTCGGTCTCGTCGGCGAAGCTTATCCCCATCAGCTCCTCGACGCTCTCTAAATCAAAGCGCCCCTGAAACTCGTAGATATTTTCGTTGATTTTTTTGTAGTGCGGGTCGGCGTCGTCGTGCTCGTCGTTAAAGTCGCCCAAAATTTCTTCCATAATGTCTTCCATCGTAAGAAGCCCCGCCGTGCCGCCGTATTCGTCCACGACTAGAGCGGCTGAGATTTGCTGTTTGTTCATCATCACGAGGATTTTAGATATCGAGAGGTTTTCGGGCACGATGACAAATTTTCGCACGATGCTGTCAAATTCGCGCTTTTTGTTGCCCAGATCGATTTGCAAGATATCTCTGATATGGATCATGCCTAGTATCGCGTCCTTGCTGCCGTCGATGTAGGGATAGCGCGTGTATTTGGAGTCAAAGATCACTTTGATATTTTCTTCGTAGCTTTTTTGTTTGTTTATGCAGACCATATCGCGGCGCGGAGTCATGATCTCTTTGGCGACGGTGTCGGAGAAATCGACCGCATTTTTGATGATCTCGGTCTCAAAGCTATCTAAAACGCCGCCTTTTAGGCTCTCGCCCACGATGATTTTTATCTCCTCTTCAGAGTGGGCTAGCTCGCTCTCTTTGGCTGGCTTGATGCCTAAAATTTTAAGCGAAACGCCGGCTAGAAAATCAAAAGTCTTGATAAGCGGCGAGAAAACCACCCAAAATACATGCAATGGACGCGCGATGGCTAGGACTGCTTTTTCGGATTTTGCGATGGCGACGGACTTTGGCACTAGCTCGCCTAGCACCACGTGCATGAGCGTGATCAGCGTAAATGCGATCGCAAACGCGACGGTGTGGACTAAGATATCGCTTAGATTAAAGTATGTTTTTAGCGGCTCCTCGATCAGTCTAGCGACCGCGGGTTCGCCGATCCAGCCCAGAGCCAGCGAGCTTAGCGTGATGCCTAGCTGCGTGGCGGAGAGGTAGGTATCGAGATTGTTTGACATATCAAGCGCGGTTTTCGCGTTTGGCACTTTGTCCTTTGCAAGCTCCTCTAGGCGGCTCTTACGGACTTTGACGATGGAAAATTCTGATAAGACGAAAAAAGCGTTTAGAAATACGAAGAAAAACGCGAGAGCGATCATAAAAAGCGAGTCGGCGCTACTGGGGTGCAATTAAAATCCTTAAAAAATTAAAATGAAATGCGGCGATTATAGCAGAAAATCGGGAATTTTAAACTGAAAGCGCATTTTTGCCGCCTCTAGCGCGAGCGAGTGCCGCGGAGGCTATTTTGCCGCGTTTTGGCGCTTTTGGTTGCATGTGCGCCCTGCTTGCGGCTTAAATTTGAGCGTAAATTTAACCTCTGCGCTAAACTTGTAATACAAATATTGCTTATATTGTGCGCCGTTTGGCTCAAATTTGCGAAAATTATTTAAATTTGAGTCCAAATTTGACACGCCAAGACCCGCACCGCAAAAATGCTAGCGGTTAAATTTATAAAATTTAAACCAAGTTTACGCCGTTAAATTTGATGCGTCAAATCCTAAAACTGCGGTTTGCCGCCGTTTGCCTTCGCACCGTTTACGAAGTCGATCGCTATTTTCTGGCAGGCTTTTTTGTCCTTTTTCTCAAGACACAACGTCTCGAGCTCCTCCCGGCTCATGCCCTTGTAATCAGCCACCGTTTTGGTCGTCCCGCCCATATAAAGCCACGCAAGAAAGCCCAAAATAAACAGGATAAATATCAATCTCGCCACGCCCGCTCCTTTGCAAATTTATCTTAATAATACAGCGACGGCGGTTAAATTTAGCTTGATTTTGCGCCAAATTTGACAAGATGTGGCACTCAAATTTAAAAAATAGTCTCACGGTAAAAATCGCCGCGAAACCCGGTAAAACGATGGCCGCGGCGTTGATAAATTTTACGCCGAACTCACTAAATTATTTTACCTTTTTGCCGTTTTTATAGCTGGCAAAAATTTCGCTCGTGCCGTCCTTTTTAAACGCGATCACATCATAGTCCTCGACGATGCCGCCCTGCTCCATGCCAGGACTTCCAAGCGGCATACCTGGTACCGAGATGCCCACGACGTCAGAGGGTTTAGCGCTCAAAAGCGCCTTTATCTCTTCAGCTGGCACGTGCCCCTCGATAGCGTAACCTCCGACTATACCGGTGTGGCAGCTAGATAGCTCCGGCGGAACGCCGTATTTGTTTTTCGTTTCGATTATCGCGTTTGTTTTGTGCTCTACGATCTCAAAGCCGTTTTTCTTCATCACTTCGCCCCATTTACCGCAGCAACCGCAGTCCGGGCTTTTATAAACTTCGATCGTCTCGCCTCCCAGGGCCGCCGACGCAAGAGCCGCAAATAGCGAAAATCCCAAAACAGTCTTTTTCATTTTCATCCTTTGTAAAAAATTCGCCGGATTTTAACGTAATACGCATAACAGTAATCTAACGCGCATAAATTTAGCTGGGTTTTGCTATACTTTGCGACTAAATCTCAAATTTAAAGGCAAATAGATGTTTTCGTCGTTTTTCGCGAATAAAAAATGGGCCGCGTGGGCGTATTTCGGGCTCGCGGCGCTACTGATCTCGACCTACGCGCAAGTGCAGATGATAGTGCTCCTAAACAACTGGTACAAGGACTTTTACGATATCTTGCAAAACGTCAAAGATCACACGATAGACGATTTTTGGACCTGCGTGCTTAGATTTGCCAAGATCGCCTTCCCATACGTCCTGCTTGCGACGATGACGAACTATTTCACGCGCCTTTGGACGTTTAAGTGGCGCGAGGCGATGACGTTTGACTACATAAAATACTGGCGAAACGTCAAAACCGACATCGAAGGCAGCTCGCAACGTATCCAAGAGGACATCTACCGCTTTGCCAAAGTGGTGGAAAATTTAGGCTCGCAAGTAGCCGACGCCGTGATGACGCTCATCGCCTTTATCCCGATACTTTGGGCGCTCAGCGGGCAGGTCGATATACCGCTACTGGGCAAAAGCGAGGGCTCGCTCGTGTGGATCGCGCTAACGGTCAGCATCGGAGGACTCGCGATCTCGTGGTTTGTAGGCATCAAGCTGCCGGGCCTTGAGTACAATAACCAAAAGGTCGAAGCCGCGTTTAGAAAAGAGCTTGTTTACGCCGAGGACGACAAGGCAAACTACGGCGCGCCCGAGAAACTCGAAGGGTTATTTCACGATCTAAAACGAAATTATTACAGGTTATTTTTGCACTACGGATACTTTGATATCTGGAGATATATGTTCGGTCAAAGCATGGTCATCGTCCCGCTCATCGCGATGGGTCCTAGCGTTCTTGCGGGCACTATAACTCTGGGCGTGATGATGCAAGTCGTAAATGCCTTTAGCCAAGTACGCGGGTCGCTTGCGGTGTTTATGAACAACTGGACGGTCATCACAGAGCTGCGCTCAATCCACAAAAGGCTTAAGGAATTTGAGAAAAATATCGAGTATAAGCGCGTTAAGCTGGGTGAAAATTTACAAAGCGAGCCGGCGTAAATCAGGCTCTTTTAAATTTAGCTTTTGCTTGCGCGGCGACTCGGGCTTATTTGACTCGCGCTCGCGCCGGCGGCCGCTCAAATTTAGCGTTTTGGACGCAAATTTGACGGTTAGTTTGACTGAAAATTCGGCAAATTTGACGAACTCGCGGCTTTACTTAAATTTGATGGCTTGCAAGTAGCGGTTAAATTTGAGCTTGCCTAGTCGCGTCCGAGCCGTCTAAAGCGGGTTCAGGCCCGCAAACTTGCCAAATTTGACCCGCACAAATTTAACGCATATCCATTAAAGCCGCTAAAACCAAGCCAAATTTACGCCGTCAAATTTACAAAACTCAAATTTACCCGCCGTTTCTTTACAAATTTGCCGCCGTTAAGCCAAATTTAAACGCCTATTTACGAATTTATAGCTGTTTTAGCGGTATAATCGCCAAAATCTCGCAAAGGATGAAAAATGACGATAAGAAAAATTATTTTGCTCGCTGTGTTTACCGCGACGATGCTGACGGGCTGCTTCACTAGCTCGACTAGCGGCGGCGCGCTAGGCGAAAACAGACGCCAGATGTTTTTAGTCGGCGAACAGGAGATGAACGAGGCCGCGGCCAAAGCCTACGTAGAGACACTCAGCGGCGCGCGTCAAAAAGGTGCGCTAAACATCGACCCCGTTATGACAAAAAGAGTGCAAGACGTCGCCAAGCGGCTCATCGCGCAGGTCGGAGCATTTAGAGAGGATGCGCTCAAGTGGAAATGGGAAGTAAACGTCATCGACGAAAACACGATAAACGCGTGGTGTATGCCCGGCGGCCGCATCGTCGTGTATAGTGGCATCGTCAAAAATCTCTCGCTCACAAACGGCGAACTAGCCGCAGTCATGGGGCACGAGATCGCGCATGCGCTGCGGGAGCATAGCCGCGAGCAGGCCAGCACGGATATGCTCAAAAACGTCGGCATTTTCGCCGTTTCGCAAGCTGCAGGACTGGGCGATCTAGCTACCGGCGCCATAAATATGGCCGCTCAGTACACCATCTCGTTGCCCTTTTCTCGTTCGCACGAGCGCGAGGCCGACCACATCGGCACGGAGCTGATGGCGCGCGCGGGCTACGATCCTAAAGAGGCGGTAAACGTCTGGGTCAAAATGTCGCAAAAAAGCGGCGGCAGCGTGCCTGAAATACTGAGCACACACCCGTCTAGCCAGAGCCGCATCGCCGATCTGCGCGAGGTCGCGACAAAGCTAGAGCCCGTGTATATGCAAGCCAAAAAGTAAAATTTAGCTTGCCTAGCGGCTCTTTAAACGCTTGCGACTAGCTTGTTTAAGGCAACAGGCGAGCGTTTTAATATATTTAAAAGGCGGATACGAGCCGTAAAATCCGCCGAATACTAAATTTAAACGATTAGATTTTAAATTTGCCGCTTTTGCTTTGGTTTTTGATTTGCTTTAAAAAACGGCAAATTTAACTGCATTTGCTTTTTTATAGATTTTGGGTTAGCTGTTTTTTGTCGTAAATTTGAGTAGTTTTTGACGCCGAATTTACATCGCCGCCCGCATTCAATTCGCAAACCTGCTTTTTTATCGCGCTTTTACTTACACAAAACGACGCGCGGCCGGCACAGCGTTAGTTAATCTCCCGCATCGCATCGAGCCGCTTTAAAAATATCTCCACCTTGCGTAGTTGCGCCGCATCTAGCGCCCTGCCCGAGTAAAAATACTCCACGCTGTTGCCGTTTGGGTAATAAATTTTGCCGCCGTTTTTACCATCCGTTTCCGTGTCAAATTTACCCGCCAGCGCTGAATAATCCTCGCCGCACGCAAGCTTTAACCCTCCGCCCAGCTCGCTTGCAAGGCGGTTTAGCGTGCCGTCGATGCCGTCGATGATGCGTACGTGAGGCGGTAAAATTTCGTGCAAAACGTCCTTGAAATAGTTAAAATGCGTGCAACCAAGCACGAGCGAACCGAGGCGCTCAAGCTCAAATTTAGCTAGTTCCTCCCGCAGATACGCCCGAACCGCGGGCGAATCAAACTCCAAATCCTGCGCAAACTCCACGAGGCGAGGCAGCGGCAGGCTCCACGTCTCGCACTCCAGCCGCCCCACGAGGCGCGCGAGCTTCTCGCCCGCGATCGTTAGGGGCGTGGCGATGAGCAGCGTCGGGCGCGCTCCGAAGCTGTCCGCAGCGAGCTTGACGGCGGGCTCCATGCCGATGACAGGCACGCTAAAAGCGCCGCGAAGCTCCGAGATAGCCGCGCTCGTGGCGGTGTTGCAAGCTACGACGACCGCGTCCGCACCGCGCGAGACCAAAAACCCGACCGCATCGAGGCTGAGCCGCACGATCTGGGCTCTACTTTTCGTGCCGTAGGGGACGTGATCCTCGTCGGCAAAATACAAAAACTCCGCCCCGCTAAACCGCCGCAAAGCCTCGGCAAGCACGCTAAGCCCACCGATACCCGAGTCAAAAAACGCTATTTTCAAATCTTTATCCAAGGTTAAATTTAAAAAGAGATTATAACTCAAATTTACGGCGATTTCGCCTTTGGGTGCAAATTTTACCTTTTTGCGGCGGCTAGACCCGCGCCTTTATCGACGCACAAATTTGACGTTTTCACTGCTGTTTTTAATCAAATTTGGCGTAAAATCGGTTAAATTTAAAAAGGACTCAAAATGCAAGAAAATCTCGCTGCCGTAAAATACGAAATCTCGTGCGCCGTCAAGGCCGATCTAGCCGCTATTACGAGCATTTATAACGCAAGCGTTTTAGAGCGAAATGCCACGGCCACGCTGCACCCCGTGGGCATAGAGGAGCGCGAAGTGTGGTTTGACGCGCACGAGACGGCAAATCGCCCGATATACGTGTTGCGCGAGATTTGCGATGCAAATTTGACGAGCGAAGACGGCGAAACATTTGAGGCTAATTGCGAGAGAAAATTTGACCAAAAGGGCGAAAATTTGGGCGCGCAAAAGCCGAGCGTCACAAACCAAAAAAGCGAAATCTTAGCCTGGGGCAGCCTCGGCGACTATCATCCGCGCGAGGGCTACCGCATCACCGCCGAGATCAGCGTCTACATCGCACCTGAGGCTCGCGGCAAAGGACTCGGCAGACGGCTCGTAAAATTTATACTCGAAAGCGCGCCAGAATTTGGCATAAAAAACGTCGTTGCGCTGATATTTTCTAGCAACGCGGCAAGCCTAAATTTGTTTGCAAAATTCGGCTTTGCGCGCTGGGGCGAGCTACCCGAAGTCTGCGATATGGGCGGCAAAATCGAGAGTCTAACGATACTGGGCAAGAAGTTGTGATAAAATTTAAATTTGACGCTAAAGATTAGCGTGTCACGCCTTGACATAACTCGCATAGCAAGCGTCTCGTCGCCCGCGATCTCAAATTTACGCTAGCTTCGTCTCAACCAAAGCATTCTCGCCGACGTTAGAGTGCTCCAAAAATATACGCTTTATATCAATCAAATTTCAGACATCGCGCCTTTTTGGCGCTTAACAGACTTAAATTTGCGATGTAAATTTTTATAGATGTTATCAATTAAGTAGAAAAATTTTAATTTATTCTTAAGATAGAAAGTTATAGTATTATTTTAAACTTTATTCCAAAGGAGGCCCTATGAAGCACTTTTCACTCTCAAAGGCCGTTTTTATGGCGGCGAGTTTGGCCCTGCTCGGGCTAACGGCTGCGAATGCGCAGGAGAAATTTTCCCCCGTCATCGTCATTCACGGCGGCACTAGCGGGCTTGATCTAACCAAAGAGGAATTTAAAATCCGCGAGGAGCCGATGAAAAAGGCGCTTTTGGCGGGTCAAGCCGTGCTTGAGAAA
>NZ_CALIAV010000042.1 GCF_938045625.1 uncultured Campylobacter sp. | reverse complement strand
TGAGTGATAAAACCACCTTTATTTTTTCCAACTACTTTTACGTCGATTTCGCCAGAATTTTCAGGATCGTAAGCTTCGATGAAAGCTTTAACTTTCTCTTTTCTAAGTGCTTTTTTGTGCGACACTATAGGTCTTCCATTTCTTGATCCAGTTATTACAACTTTGATCGTATCGCCAACTTTATGCGTCAGGCTGCCATTTACATCAGTGATCTCAGAAACATTTAAAATGCCTTCTGATTTCTTGCCAACGTCGATTAAAACCTCATCGCCATTGATACTGACGATCTTTGCGTCACTATCTTCTTCAGTCTTTTTAAAAGACTCCTCTAACATCGCGGCAAAATCGTCGTCTTCGATACCGTCGTTTGCCTTACTAAGCTGAACTTTTTTGTTCACCGCAGCCATCTTGTTCCTTTTGTATATATTTTGCTTTTAACACAATTAGACTCAATTTTACTTAATATTAACTTATTTGTAGATTAACTTGCGAAATTTCAGGGACAAATTTGAAATTTTGTTTAAAAAGGTAATGAGTATTTATTAAATTTGAAAGCTCTCCAGCTTATCGATCACTTTTTGTATAATCCAATCGGGCGTAGAGGCCCCGGCGCTCACTCCGCAGAGATTTTTCCCCTCAAACCACGCGCGATCTAGTTCTAGTTCATTTTCCACGAGATAGCTATCCTCGCAGGCGGTTTTTGAGATGAGATAAAGCTGCTTTGTATTTGAGCTGTTTTTGCCGCCGACTACAACCATCACGTCGGCTCTAACGGCTAAGTTTTTAACAGCTTCTTGGTTTTCAAAAGTAGCGTTGCAAATCGTGTTAAAAACGCGTACCTCTTTTACACGCAACATCAAATAGTTTACGATTTGCATAAATTTTTCTACTTTACGCGTCGTTTGACTAATGACGGCTACTTTTTGCGCTAGTTTTACGTTCTCTAGCTCGCTCTCTTCTAGTACTACGAAAACCTTGCCGACGGCATATGATTTCACGCCCTTTATCTCAGGATGTTTTTCATCGCCGAAAATCACGATATCGTAGCCCTCTTTGCTCATTTTTTCGCAAATTTGCTGCGGTTTGGTCACAAATGGGCATGTAGCATCAATCACCTTTATATCGCTTTTTTTTAGCTCTGCTAGATCGCCTTTTGTGATACCGTGCGTGCGGATGATCGCTTTTTTTTCGCCGTCAATTTCGTTTATGCCTTCAAGCGTTTTAACATTAAAATTTTTATTTAGGCGGTTTATCTCGTCGTTGTTATGGATGATGGGTCCGATAGTTACGGCGTCCTTAGCGTTCTCGGCAATTTTTATAGCGCGCTTGACGCCAAAACAAAATCCGTAACTGCTAGCAAGCTCAATCTTCAACACTAGCTCCAAGTTGTCTTAAAATCCCGCTAAAATTTGGAAACGAAGTCGCGATAAATTCGCTCTTTTCTATAACCATTCCGCATTTTAGCCCAAGCACCGCAAAGCTCATCGCGATACGGTGATCACCGTTGCTATCTATAATAGCGCAGTTTGCCTCGCCGCCTTTTACGCTAAAGCCGTCTTCAAATTCTTCTACCTCAAGCCCGCATTTTCGTAGCCCTTGCACCATGATCGCGATACGGTCGCTCTCTTTGACGCGAAGCTCTTTTGCGTTTCTTACGCTACTTGTGCCCTGCGCATTTGCAAATGCGATCGCAAGCGCCGGTACTTCGTCGATCAGCCACGAGATATTTTCGCTCACATCCACGGCCTTTAGTGGCGCGTGTTTTATCTCGATCTCGCCGATGCTTTCGTATGTACCGGAAGTCTCTTTAAACGTTACTTGCGTGCCCATTTTGGCTAAAATTTTAAAGGCCTCCACGCGCGTTTTATTTAGCAGCATATTTTTTAGCACGATGTGAGAATTTGGGATTATTGCTGCTGCTACGGCAAAGAAAAATGCCGAACTAGGATCATTTGGAACACAAATTTCAAGCGGTTTTAGCGGCGCACTCATCGGCTCAACCTTGACGCCGTGCGGTAAAATTTGCAGACTCGCGCCCATGCCTGAAAGCATGCGCTCGGTATGATCTCGGCTGAGCTCAGGCTCGCTAAGCTCGCAGCCGTTGGACTTTAGCCCCGCTAAAATCAGCGCCGATTTTACCTGCGCGGAGGCGATTTTACTATCAAATTTAAAATACTCCAGCTTCTTGCCGCGGATAGCCAAAGGCGCATGATCCCCGCCATTTGCGCCGTCTATCTTAGCTCCGACGCTGATTAACGGTTTAGCCACGCGTGCCATCGGACGACGATTTAAAAACTCGTCACCGCTTAGCACGAAAAAACCCTCGCTAGCGGCCAAAAAGCCCATAAAAAGCCTCATCGCCGTGCCCGAGTTTCCGCACTCTAAAACTACGCTAGGTTCTTTTAAATTTTCACTCGGAGTTATGATTAGCTCGCCCTCTTTTTCCTCGATACGCGCGCCTAAATTTTTTACGATTTCTAGCGTATTTATGGTATCTTCGGCCTTTAGATAGTTTTTCACGCGGCTTGGCTTATCGCTTAAAAGCGAAAATATCGCACATCTATGCGAGATAGATTTATCCGCCGCGATATTTTCCAGGCTCGCGCTTATCGGCGTTCTTAATGCGTAAACTTTCATCTTAGTCCGATATTTAAATTTTGCTTTAAAGCGTCCAAAATTTTATCCATTATCGCCGCTACTTCCTCGTCCTCGAGCGTTTTTTGTATATCTTGGAAGTTAAATTTGACGCTCAGGCTTACGTCGTCCCCTAGCTTTTCGTCCGAGTATACATCAACCGGCGCAAATTCTTTTAGGCACTCGATTTTTAGCGCATTTATGCACTCTTTTATCGCTTCAAATTTCATGGTTTTAGGCACGATTAGGCTTAGGTCTCTGCTGATAGCAGGGAATTTTGAGTAGGCTTTGACGACTGCACTGTCAAATTTAAGCTTCTCAAACTCTATCTCGCAAAGATATGTTCGCGGCAGGTCGCGCGCCGTCTCTACTCGCACGTCCACGCGGCCGATATAACCCACGCAAACGCCATTTTGATAGATTTTAGCTTGTTCAAATTCGCTTAGATATTTTACGTCGTCGCACGCTTTTAGCTCAAATTCGCCGATCGCGTTTCTAACCGCGGTAGCAAAGCCTAAAAAGTCGATATCGGCAGGCTTTGCGCCGTTTAGTAGGCTAGGCTCTTTTGCAAGTCCGCTAGCTACGAAGCCAAATCTCTCGCTTTGTTCTCCGTCCTCGCTAAATACGCTACCGAATTCAAAAATTTTGACCGATTTTCGCTGATTTTTTACGTTTCGCTCGGCTGACTTTAGCAAGTGATTTGCAAGCGTCGGCCTTAACGTGTTAAGCTCGCTATTTATCGGATTGGCTATCTCGGCCTTGCAAGGCGAAAAACCGAGCGCCGCTAGCTCGCTCGCGTCGTCAAATACATAATGCACGCTCTCGAAAAATCCGGCCGCAGCCGCTTTTTTACGCAAATTTAGCGCGTTTTTGTAGCCTACAAAGGTATCGTTTACGCGGTTTGCTTCGCTAAAATTTAACGGCTTTGAAGCAATGTTGTCGATACCGACCATTCGCACGATCTCCTCGCACACGTCTTGAGAATTTACGATATCGTGGCGAAATAGCGGAACCTTCGCGTTCGCGCCCTCTTTTTCGGCGTTAAAAGTTAGGCTAAATCCAAGCTTTTTAAGTATCCTTACGACGTCGTTTTGAGAGACTTCTTGACCGATCATTTTTTGCATTTCGCTCATCGTAAAGCTCACGACTTTCGGCTCTCGCGTCATTACGCTTTGCTGAGAGCCCGCATAAAGCGCGACCGATTTTAGCGCGGCTAGCTGTTTAAATAAAAAATCGGCTCCAAAACCTACGTTTGGCTCGCTACCTCTTAGCGAGCGGTAAGTCTGCGCTTGGCGCGGCATTTGCTTGTCCTCATAGACCGTGGTTGCGATCACTTGCGGATCGGTGTAGCTAGCCTCCACTATGATTAGTTTGCTGTTTTCGTCAAGCCTCGCCGCATCCGTCTGATATACGCCGCCCACGCCCAAAAGCTCGTTGCCGGCTAAAATTTCAGTCGCTAAATTTGCGCCTTTTTGTAGGTCAAAAACCGCGCGCTCATCGTCTTTTTTGAGCTTGGCGTAATCATACGCGCTAAAAAGCACGCCGGTTGAGTGCGTAGCGTAGTCTAGCAGGCGTTCTATGCGGTTTTGTTTATCGCACTCGATCAGCGCCAAACGGATCTTCATCAGCAAATTTTCGTCAAAATATTCTTTTATCTCAAAAGCGCGGTACTGAAAACTGCTTTGTAAATTTTCCTCGGCATGGATAGCCAAAATGCGCCCGATCCCGAGCAAATTTTCGCCCTCTTCGTATCTGGCGGCATCTTTTAGCGGCAGATCAAGCGCAGCCGACAGATCCCTCGCTACCCCATAAACGCTTAGGCAGTCGCCGCGATTTGGCGTCAGCTCGATCTCGATGATGTCGTCGTTTAGTAGCGGATATTCGCAAATTTCTTTGCCCAGTTTTAGCTCGCCGATGCTCTCGTCTAGCGGCATTATGCCGTCGTTTGTTTTTACGAGGCCTAGCTCGACGGATGAGCAAATCATACCGTTTGACTCGACGCCGCGTAGTTTTGCTCTCTTTATCTCTAGTCCGCTTGGCATAACGGCGCCTGATAGCGCCACAGGCACGAACTGCCCGGCCTCGACGTTTTTCGCGCCGCAGACGATTTGTAGCGTCTCTCCGCCCACATCCACTTGACAAACGCTTAGTTTCTCGGCATTTTCGTGTTTTATCTTGCTTTTTACGTAGCCTACGACGATGTTTTTAGGTACTCTGATCTCTTTAAAGCTATCAACCTCAAGTCCGATCGAATTTAGCGTCTTTAGTAGTGTTTCGCTCGTTACGCTCGAGATATCTAGCCATTCGCTTAGCCAATTTCTTGAAATTATCATTTAAACTGCTCCAATAATCTTAAATCTCCCTCGAAAAGCGAGCGCAAATCAGGAATTTGATGAAGCAGCATCGCAAATCTCTCGACTCCAAGTCCAAATGCGTATCCGCTCACGTTTTTGTAGCCCACAGCCTTAAAGACATTGGGATCGACCACGCCGCATCCCAGTACCTCGAGCCAGCCCGTTTGCTTGCACACGCGGCATCCCTCGCCGTGACAGAAAATACAGCTGATATCGACCTCCGCGCTAGGCTCCGTAAACGGGAAAAAGCTAGGGCGAAAGCGCACTTTAACGTCGCCGAATATGTATTTTAAGAAATTTTCAAGCATTGATTTTAAATTTGCAAAGCTCACCGCGCCGCCCTCCTCGACCACGAGGCCTTCTACCTGATGAAACATCGGCGTGTGCGTTAGATCCATATCGCGGCGAAACACAGTTCCCGGCGCTATCATGCGAATCGGCGGCTTTTTGCTCATCATCGTGCGCACCTGCACTGGGCTAGTGTGCGTGCGAAGTAGCCTAAAATCCTTAAAATAAAACGTATCTTGCATATCGCGCGCAGGGTGATATTTAGGCAAATTTAGCGCCTCGAAGTTATGAAAATCATCCTCTATGAGCGGTCCCGTCTCGAGCGAGAAATTTTGCATCATAAAGTACTCGATGATCTTATCCATCGTAGCCATCACTGGGTGCAATGCGCCCTCGCCGCTTGGCTCGTTAAATAGCGTGATGTCGATGGCCTCAGCCTTCATCTTGGCTTTTATCTCGCCGCTTTCAAGCTCGGTTTTTTTAGCCGCTAAAAGCGCTTCAAATTCGTCTCTTAGCTTATTTAAATTTGCCGCAAATTCCTTCTTGGCCGCTTCGTCCATATCCTTAAGCTTAGCAAACTCCGACGTGATCGCGCCCTTTTTACCCAGTAGCGCGACGCGAATCTTGTCTAAATCCGCCAAATTCCCGCATTTTGCGATACTTTCTCTATACTCTTGCAAGTTTTTACCTTTACTGAATTTTAGGATAGATTGTAGTCAAAATTTGATAAAATCTGCCTAAAAGGCGGGAAATTTTAACTTTTACTTGTTATAATTAAGCCAAATTTTAACCAGGAGAAAATCATGACGATATTCGAAAAAATCGTAGCAGGCGAAATACCTTGCAACAAAGTACTAGAAAACGACAAATTTTTAGCCTTTAACGACATAAACCCAAAGGCTCCGATTCATATTTTAATCATCCCAAAAAAACACTTTGAAAATTTCCAGGAGATGGACGGGGCGCTGATGGGCGAGATGACGAAATTTATCCAAGAGGTCGCGGTGCTAATGGGCGTAGATAAGAGCGGATACCGCCTAGTCACAAACTGCGGCGAAAACGGCGGCCAAGAGGTCATGCACCTGCACTTTCACCTGCTAGCCGGAGCAAAGCTTGGCTGGGTAGATACCGCAACCGATCCGCAAAGCACGTTTTAAATTTTAAAATTTACACTCGAAATTTGAGCGTAAATTTTGCTTAGCGAGCCGACCTTTAATTTAGGTCGGTTCATCTGTTTTAGTTTAAATTTAACCATTCCACCAATTATAAATCCATTCAAAAAAGCTATCCGTAAAGCCGTAATAATACAAAACGCCGATAATAGCGGAGTAAATTAGGCATCTGATTATTGCGGCATTGCGTTTTCTACGCCTTTCAAGTCTTTCTTGCTTTTCAAGCCAATCCCAAACGATTTTTATAGTTTTGCCTATAATCAAAAGTTGCCCAAATCCTATCACTCTTCACCCTTATTCAAATAAACCTGCCTCAAAAAAGCCACTTGGATAACCGCAGGTATCGTTACTCTGTATGCAGGACCGGCTATATCCGCTACAGTCCAAAGCCCCGTGATAATCCAGCCGATAGGTCCTGCAAATATTCCGATAGTCCTAGCAATACCTGCGTTCGCTGCCAAACTTAACCCCCTGCCTAAAACCGCTTTTGCGATGGCGTTTGCCACGATAAGAGCTATCCTATATGCCACAAATCCGCTTTGCTTAATGGCTATTTGCAGCGCACCCATAACAGCTTGTGATGTAAACTTGGTAGTTTTTAATCCAAGCTCGTTTGAGATATTTTTTAGGTCTTCCTCGCTCATTTTATCTAGACTGTCCGATAAAATTTTCATAAAGAGCCCTTGTTCTATAGTCTGCGTATTTTGCGATTTATTATAATTAACCTTTAACTTATCGCAAACGTCGCATAAAATTTCTTTATATAAAAGACCATGCCCTCTAAACATATTTGCAATCGTATTGCCGCCAAAAAGTTGCAACTCCTCACAAATCAACTCTATATACCTTTGATGGTCTGGATAAAATTTTTTAAAATCATCTTTAGCACTCAACTCTTCAGTCATTCTTCCATCCCCATCTTTACCTTTAAGAATATCAACAAGCTCATTTAAATCGCTACTTTTTAGCTCACGCAAGAACTCCAAATCCTCATCAAATTTGTACGCCATTTTTACCCCTCATTTAAAATTTGAAGAATGCTACCGAAACGAGCCTTAAGAGATATTAAATTTAAGGAATAAATACTTATAAAATCTAAATATAAAGTAATTATTCCTTAGTTGATAAATCAGCCTATTTTATTGAAAATTCCCGACAAAAAGGCTAAAAATGGGAAATAATCTATCAAAAAGAGATATTGCGGGAATTTTAAATATAGATACGAAAACGCTTTATAACTGGAAGAAAAACAAGCCCGAACTCTACCGTATCGTTATGCTGGGGTTTAAATTTGACGAGCTCTTAAAACAAGCCGAAAACAACCTTAACGAGCTTCAAAAAATCGCGGAAGAAAATCAAAATTTTAGATTGAAGTGAGGATTGAAGCCGTATTTGGCGCGATAAATTCGGCAAGGGCTCGGCATTAAAATTTAGTAAAAAATGCGGCGCCAAATTACGCCAAATCCCGTAAAATTTGATATCGTTAAAAAGATAAATCAATTTAACCACCCTGCAAAACGCACCTTAAATTTGAGCGGAAATTTAAATCTGACTCGGCAAACCTACTTTTAAATCCATTCGAATTTGCATCGATCCGCCTTAAAAAGTAGGCGCTAAAATACCCGACAAAAACCAATAATACTCGGCAGACATATTGAAAATATACAAATTTCGCATAATCTGCCGATTTTGATAAATTTAACCGCTTGCCGCAAAAGCGAGCGACCGAATTTTATTATTTCCTAGCCGCTCTAACCGCGTCCAAAAGCGTTTCAAAGCCGACTTTACTCGAGTTTTCTACGTCTTTTAGAATTTCCACTCCGGCGGCGTTATCCTTGCTACTATCTGCGAAAATTTTGATCGCTTTCTCTAGTCCGCTATGTACGTTTTCGTGATCGCGTGAGATATCCTGTACCGTTTTTGCGTCTTTTACGATATTTTTGACTTTTTCATTAAACCACTTACCAAATCTGCAACGCCCGGCCTCAGGTATGCTTTCAAATTCGCCGTGAAGCACAGCTCTGTAGCCGTTTAGTTTCATATTTATATGGTCGATTTTGCCGTTACTGACGTTAACTTCGTTAGTTAAATTTAATGTTTGATTTAAGATATTTTGCGTGTTTTCGTTCACGCTTGCGATCGTGCCCTGAAAATCGCTCAAAACGCGCATCACGTCGCCTGAAATTTGAGAAAAATTCTCACTCATTCCTATCATGGTATTTGAGCTTTGTTTTAGTCCATTGATATTTACTTCGACTTCGAGAGTAGCCTTTTGCGTGCGTTCGGCGAGCTTTCGCACCTCATCGGCCACGACGGCAAATCCGCGTCCATGTTCGCCCGCGCGCGCGGCTTCGATAGCTGCGTTTAGGGCTAGTAAATTCGTCTGATCCGAGATATCCTTAATCAAATTTATAATCTCCACGATCGACATCACGCTGTTATTTAGCGACGAGGCGTCGTTTTGCAGGTCGCCGCTCATTTGCTGAACGTTTTGCATAGAGCTAACGATAAAGCTCGTCTGCTCGCGCAGTTCGCCCGTCTTAGTAAAAGTTAGATTATTTAGCTCGTTTATATTTTTGAGTATTTCTAAATTTTCTTCCATCGTACCCTGCAAGAAATTTATACCGTCGGCATAACTATCCAGTAGCAGTTTGACCGCGTCGGCCTGCAGCTTAGGCGCGTCCTGCTCGTTAGCTGCGCTTGATTTTACGGCCTCTAGCTCGCTTTGAAGTCTTTCAACCTGCGCTTTTAGGCTTTCGTTTTCTTGCTCTAAAGCAGCATTTTTGCTTTCTAGCTCTTTTTTATATCCGCCTCCAAACATCTTTCCCTCCTTAATTTTTCTATAATTATATTAAAAATTTCATCTTTAAGCGATAAATTTTAAAATTTATTTATCTTTCAGCCACCCGTTTAAAATTTCAATCTGCGCTGCAACGCTCTCGTTCGCCGTGCCTCCTTGCGACCTGCGCGCCTCCTTAGAAGCGTTTAGATCAAGAAATTTAACCGCGCCTGCGTCCAAGCTTTCATCCACGCTAGCAAGCTGCTGCGCATTTAGCTCGCTCAAATCTAGCCCCAAATTTTCCGCATACGCCACGGCCTTGCCCGTGATGAAGTGAGCTTGTCTAAACGGCACGTTTTTCTCCCGCACGAGATAATCAGCCAGATCGGTCGCTGTGAGGTGCCCGCGCTTCGTCATTGCTAGCATATTTTGCTCGTTAAATTTAGCCGTTTTTAGCATCTGTTTTAAAATTTCAA
>NZ_CALIAV010000041.1 GCF_938045625.1 uncultured Campylobacter sp. | reverse complement strand
CTCTTTTGCTTCGGCTTTGCCTCGCAACTGCAAAGCAGAGCGTAATTCAAGCCCCTTCCCCCTTAACAAAGAAGTAAAATGTAAATTTGACAACTAAATTTTAGCATCTTAAAGATACGGGTCTAGGCGACTCAAATTTAACCCGAAATCCCGTCAAATTTCCGCTCAAATTTTTGATAACGATTATTTTCTAATTATCAAATTATTTATATTCGAGGAGTAATATTTCAGTTATTAAATAATTTTAAAGGAGAAAAAATGGTTAAGTTGCAAGAAAAATACGGCCTTTTTATAAACGGCGAATTCGTCCCCGCAAGCAGCGGCAAGACGCTAGATACCTTTGATCCGGCCACCGGCAAAAAGCTAGCCGCGATCGCGGACGCGAGCAAAGAGGACGTGGACGCCGCGGTCAAGGCCGCTCGAGAAGCGTTTAAGACGTTTCGCCATAGCACGGTGAGCGAGCGAAGTAGAATTTTGCTCAAAATCGCCGATATAATCGACGCAAACAAAGACTTTTTAGCCGCGGTCGAGACGATGGATAACGGCAAGCCTATCCGCGAGACGCTAAACGTGGACGTGCCGTACGCGGCGGAGCATTTTAGGTATTTTGCCGGCGTGATCCAGGGCGAAGAGGGTAGCGCAAACGTGCTCGAGGAAAAGCACCTCTCGCTCATCCTGCGCGAGCCTATCGGCGTCGTAGCGCAGATCGTGCCGTGGAATTTCCCGTTTTTGATGGCGGCGTGGAAGCTAGCTCCGGTCATCGCCGCGGGCGACACGAGCGTGCTAAAACCGTCGTCTGAGACGAGCCTGAGCGTGCTAGAGCTAATGCGCCTCATCAAAGACGTGCTGCCAAAAGGCGTCGTAAACGTAATCACGGGCAAAGGCAGCGGTGCCGGAGCGTTTTTGCAAAAGCATAGCGGCATCGACAAGATCGCATTTACCGGCTCGACCGAGATCGGACGCGAGATCGCTATCTCTGCGGCTGAAAAAATCATCCCGGCAACGCTCGAGCTAGGCGGCAAATCAGCCAACATCATCTACGCCGACGCGGACTTTGATCTAGCTTTAGACGGCGTTCAGATGGGCATTTTGTTTAACCAAGGGCAAGTTTGCTGCGCGGGCAGTAGGATATTTGTCGAGGAGAAAATTTACGACAAATTTATCGCCGCGGCAGTGGAGAAATTTAAAAATCTAAAAGTCGGCGATCCTCTGGATCCAAAGACGCAGATGGGCTCTCAGATCAACGCCAAACAAGCAGCCAAGATCGTCGAGTACATCAATATCGGCGTCAAAGAAGGTGCCAAAATCGCCGTCGGAGGCAAACTAGCGGCTGCGGGCGATAGCTTCGTCGAGCCAACACTGCTAGTGGACGTGAGCAACGATATGCGCGTGGCGAGAGAGGAGATTTTCGGCCCGGTGGGCGTCGTGATCAAATTTAAAAACGAGGACGAGCTGATAAAGATGGTAAACGACAGCGAATACGGCCTAGGCGGCGGCGTCTTCACGCAGGACATCACTCGCGCCATCCGCACCGCTCGCGCGATGGAAACCGGCCGCGTGTGGATAAACTGCTACAACCAAATCCCGGCGGGCAGCCCGTTTGGCGGCTACAAGAGCTCGGGCATCGGTCGCGAAACGCACAAAATCATCCTCGAGCACTACACTCAGATGAAAAATATCATGGTAAATTTGACGGGCAAGGTTAGTTCGTTTTATTAAAATTTGCTAGCATAAATTTGGGTCGGGCGGTTTGTTCGGCCCTTTTTTGGATTTGACAAAATTCTTATAAATTCGCACAAATTTAAAACTGATTTTTATCTACTTTTGTTTTAAATTTAATATCAAGCCGGTGATTTTACATTAAACAAAATCACTCCCTGGACTGCAAATTTAGTCAAATTTGGTTTTATGCATTTTGATCGTTAAATTTAGAAGTCGAACTCTCGCGACTCATTACGAATTTCTCCGCAAATTTGCCGAAAAAATGATACCCCGAACCAGCCTGCGCGATCACATCCAAAAGCTCGTCCGCATGCGTAGTGTAGACGCCGCCCACACGACTCACGCCCCTATCAAAAAGCGCTTTAGGCGACATCGAAACCGTCGGTCCGACGACGATGACTTCGGCCCCGCTCTTTTTTAAGCTCAAGATCTCCTCCAGCATGTCGTTTAATAGCGTGACGCCGGTTATTATGAGATTATCGGCCGCTCTGACCGCGTCCGCGGCGCATTCTTGCGGGATAAAATACTTTAGCTCATCGCCTTTTAGAGCGCTCTTATCAAGCTCCAAAATGCGAAAATCCAGGCCGTTTTTTATCATAAATTTGATGTAAGGCACCAGTGCACCCACAATCACGCTAAACGAGCTGCCCTTGATAGCTAACTCGTCAAAAGGATCGGCCTTAAATTTGGTCGCATACGGACTACCAGAGCGCTCATAACACGTCTGCGAAAGCGCGTTTAGGGCGGCTACGGCGATGGTTTTTTTGATAGGGCTATCGCTAGTTATGTCTTTTAAAAGAGTTTTTACGTTTTTACCGCAGATGTTACCGGATTTTGGCATTATCGCGGCTTGCGACGGACAGTAAACGGCCTGCGGAAATGATTTTAGCGGAGTGTAGCTCACGCCGCAAACGCCGTTACTTAGCTTTACGCCCGTAAAAAACAGCCCGACCACAACGCGCTGCACGTTTAAATTTTTTATTTCGTCGCCTAAATTTTCATAAATTTGGCTTAGGGTGTCGTTTAAAATTTGACCCACGGCAATCTCCTTTCGGCTATGCAAGTAGTTAAATTTTATGAAAATTTTACAGCAAAATATTTTAAATTATATTAATCTATGTCAGATTTTATCTAAAGTAGGTAGCATACTGTAAAATTTATCCAAATTTAGTACTAAAAATTTAAAAGTAGATCAAATCAACATATGATAAAACAGATTGTATTGTGGAGATGGGTTACCCAAAGCGGTGCAAAGAATTTTAAAAAGGACTCAAATGTCAATCAGTCTAAGCGAATACAAAAAGACGAAAGTTCCAAATATATACGTGAGTAAAAATCATACGAATAAATTTTTATTCAGAAAAAGAAGTAGTGACGGAAAGCGAGCTACCAAAGTAATTGAAATAGCCGTAAGAGAAAAATGGACCGGGCGAGAATATTTACAAGAAGCTATGGTGGTTTTTGCCGAATGGGTAAAAAGCAAAGATATGGCGGTATCTGCCGTTTCTAGGATCCAGCCAAATATTAAAGTTAAGCAGCTTTGGGATTTATATATGGAAACTAGAGCCAAAACCAAAGCTACGACAGGGCTAGCGGCGATGTTTAACAATCATATCAAAAACAACCCGCTAGGCTCGCTAGCAATAGAAAAGGTAACGCTTGATCATATTCAAATTTTTTATAATTCTATGCGAAGCAAAGGGTTATCGCCAAAAACATACAATAAAACGATAAAGGAAATTTTGCGCCCTATGTTTAAGTATGCGCTTATTCATAGGGCTCTAGCTTTTGAACCGACGTTTGGTTTAAAGCTAGACAAGATTGAGAAAAAATCAAAAGTCATCAACTGTTCGGATAAACTTAGAAATTTGTTTTCCGCCATTAATGAACTTTACGCCGACGACGTTTTTTACTGGATGCTTTTTGTCCTGATTTTTACCGGCAGGCGAAAGTCCGAAATTTTAAACTTAAAATGGAAAAACATAAATTTTAGCAACAACACTATGCTTTTAGAGAGGACAAAAAACTCTAACGACTATATCGTAGCCATCCCAAATTTTATAGCATCCAAGCTACAAGAGATACCGAGGGTAGCCGAGCTAGTGTTTGCCAGCCCCGTAAGCGGCGAGACGATAGTTAATCTAGACAGACAAGTTAAAAAAATCAGAGAACTTTCGGGTGTTGAAAATTTTCACCTGCATACGGCGCGAGATATAGTAGTAGGCGCTCTTGCAGAAGCTAGCGCGGATATCCATACGATGTCGGGCACCTTGCTACACGAAGAACTAGCGACCCTGCAACACTATCTTGGCGTCGATACTTACAAAGCGACCCAGAAAAGCTCGCAAGTGATAGAAAATTTAGTAGCTCCTAAAAGATTGGGGTATAAATGATGCTTAGAGCAAAATACTGGCAAAGCAAAACGAGAGGTTAAATATATAAAATATGTTATAATGAAACAATATAATTGTAAAGAATAAAAAATTGGATAAATTTAACAAACCAAAGTTATCTGTTGCCCAGCAAGTCGTCCACCTGGAAACCAAAGGGGTAAAATTTAATATATGCGACAAAGAATCGGCTATCGATTTTTTAACCAACAATAGTTACCTATTTAAAATAAAAGCTTATGCTAAAAATTATACCAAGCGAGACGATGATACGTATATAAATTTAGAATTTGCCTATTTAAAGGAGCTATCTACTATAGATATGCATCTTCGCAGATTTATCCTAACTCTTACCTTAAACATAGAACACCTTTTAAAAACCAAGCTATTAAGGGACTTTAATGAAGACGAGTGCGACGGGTACGCAATAATAGATAATTATCTTAATGCCAATCCCAAACAGAAAAACTATTTTTTAAATTATAGCAAACACGATTTTACAGCCAAAGACAATATTGTTAATAAATATAGAGCCGATCTATCGATATGGAATTTAGTCGAGATATTGGAGTTTAAAAACTTTACAAATTTTTGCGATTTTTATTATAAAAAATTTCCAAATCAAGAATACATAAAAATAAAAAACATGCTAACATCAGTGCAGTTTATTAGAAATGCAGCGGCGCACAATAACTGCTTGATAAACAACCTAAACCCTATCGACAAATTTAGACCGACTTATCAGATTATGGATTTTTTAAATTTACATCTAAGATCATCGAAAAAAAGCGTTGAAAATAAAATGAAAAATCCATTTATAAATAACTTTTTATGTTCTTTTTTGATATTTAATATACTTTGCAAAACCAAACCCATGAAAAAAGCTACAGTACTAGAGCTAATGAGCCTGCTTAAAAGAGCTAGAAAACATAAAGGATTTTATGAATCCAACAATAAACTAACTAGCATCTATGCCTTCTTGGTAAAATCTTCGGCAATCATAAAAAGAAATTTTATGCGCTTTTAAGAAAATATATTGTAGCATTCATACACTTGTACGCGCCTTACGGCGTAGGTCTTAGGCTACTTCGGTAGCCTTCGCACCTGAACAATATTTTACCAAATATATATAATACTACAATTTCTTTATTATGCAATACACATTAAAATAGTAACCATTACTAATCTTAATATTGTAGGATGGTTGTATTTTTATCTTTTGCAAGAACGGGAAGTAGATTTTACATATCTAAAGCGGGATAGTTTTTTTACTTTTATTAGCCCAATGAGATATTTAGCTGCTTTAGTCCCAATGCTTTTGCGTATTTGATTATCGTCTGAAATTTAAAATCTCCGCTTGCGCTTTCTAGTCTAGCTAGATTGGACTGTTTCATGCCCATCCTCTCCGCTAGCTGCGACTGCGTCAGTCCGCTTTTTATTCTAGCTTTTATCAACTCGCTTTTTAGTTCGTATTCGGGCATCAGTGCTTCGTATTCGGCTCTAAATTCATCGTTTTTCATCATTTCATTAAATACATCATCGAATTTTACTTCAGGCATTTTTTAACTCCTTCAATCTATTTCTGGCGATATCTAGTTCTTTCTGAGGTATTTTATCGCTTTTCTTTACAAACACGTGCAATATATAAATGCGCCTACCCATCATATAACAAAATATACCTCTGCCTATACCTTCCGCACCCTTAGCCCTTATCTCAAAAAGCCCGTCGCCTAAGCTTTTAGTTTGCGGCTCACCGACTTGATTACCGTAAAGACGTAAGAGCTTAAATATATGGGTCATGTTAGCGGAAATTTTAGGAGGCAGGGCTTTAAAATCTTCAGCTACTCGATCGTCCAAAAATATAATTTCCCACAAACTTTATCCTTTGGGCTTATTATATCATAAAAGATATAAAACTTTTTTGTAAATTTGTCTAAGCACCCGACCGCTCCTCTAGTACCACAAAACAAAAAACAGTAAATTATCTTTTGGCGAACCGGCTTTTTGCTGGACTTAAGGCTTGTAACATGCTAGGATGGATACAAAATTTTGTAAAAGGGAAAAAATGCAAATAAATCCTTGTCAAAAAAAATTTATAACGCCCGTGGAATTTGAAGCTCTCTTTAGTGTCGGTACTGATGCCCAATCGATTTGGAGATCTAAAGGTATATTACCATACATAAAGCTAGGCGGCAGAAAAGTTCTATACGATAGAGAAAAGATAGAAAAATGGATAGCCAAACACGAAGTGGCTGGAGATCAAGTGCAGTATATTTTAGATATTGAACCTATTTGATATGTAAATGAGTAAATAATACTCTTTATAAGAAATTTGATATTAAAAATACAACCGCAGTATCCTTGGATAAGTCTAAGAAGTAGGCTATCCATATCTCGCCAAAGCAACTGAGCAAAATCTGCCTTTTGATTCCAGTTAAGGCCTAGAGCACTAAAGAGAATAAGGCTGATTGTCTCCCATAAGACTACATGCTCATCTCCCAGGCATTATCTGGGCTTTCCAACAATTCTTCATCCACATCCAGGGTCGCTTCCTCTACACTTTTAATATTTTGCCTATTGGTCGCTATTCTTGACACTTTCCTTTCAAAGATTCGTATTTTTTTGATAGTTCTTTGAATTCCTCTTGCAAGCTTATTAATTTCTTTTTTAAAAACTCCAAATATTTCTCGTATTTTTCTCTTTGCGCTCGTGACGATTCGCATATTTTGTTCTCGCAATCGTTCATCAAACACTGCATGCGATCTATCAAATTCGTCTTGTCTTGTTGTAAATTCGCTATCTTTTTCTCGTATTTTTCGATCAAGGCCTTCTTCTGCGATTCGTATTCGCTCCTTTCGCTCTTGATCATCTGCGTCAAGCTCTCGTTTTCTTCGAGCAATGCTTCTTCTAATGTCGTCATCTTCTACTCCATTCTCATAGGTATATAGTATTTGTCGTCGCGCTTGATTATCTCCTTGCTCCGAGGGACCGATATATAGTACTGCATCCTTCCGTCCGCTTCTGGCTCCGAATGCCTCCAAACTTGCGGTATCGTCCAAACTCTCATTGATTCCATCTCTTTTTTTTGTTCGTCTAAAAGCACTTGCAGCTCCTTGATCGCATCCGATCTCGTTTTCTTGATTTGCGGCTCCAGTGCATAAGAGCGCATCTGATATCCCGCCGCTATTCCTATTATCAGCGCTATCGTAGCCGTGAGCGCTGATATCCATCTTTTGCTCTTGCTTTGGATCGATATTATCTCTTGGAGGCGAGGCTCTAAATTTCCGCTTATTGAATCTATCTCGCTTTTCAACAAGCTCTTCAAGCTTTCGCCTATTTCTTTCGCGCTCTGCTTGTGTATCTCTATTATGGAACTCTCGAATTCTTCTGCTTGAGCTTTGGCCGAGTTCTCCAAGTCCTTGAGTGCCTGTGAAATTTGCATCGTATATCCCTCCTTTTAAACGATTTTTTGTTTTTTGATTAGGCAACATTACGGTTATACTTTTCTTTGTCGATCTAGTTACTTCTATGCCGCTTTGGTTAAGAAGCTCAATCATATGATCTCTATTTTTGATGTAGCCCTCTTTGACTAGTTCGTGTAGCTTTTTATCTAATTTTTCTAAATTTTGGTAGTGTCCTATGTTTTTCTTGTTACCCGATATAGTTTGCTCTCTTGCGGGATCATCAGGGCTAGAAAGGTTATACTCATCGTTAATCATTCTTTTAATCAAATCAATCCTATGTTGGTCGAATAGAGCCAAGTATGGATTAAACGATTTGCCTGTCGGCATGTCAATCTTTGGGATCAAGAAATTTAACTCGAGTCTTCCATCTTTGTCGGAATGTTCGACCCATAATCTGTTCGTTCTCTCTAGCATATAATCCCCAAGCAGTGCGCGCTCAAAATCTTTTATTATTTTTAGCTTTTGCTCTTCGGTTAAAAAATCATGCTTCTCCTCAAATGACAAAACTCCAAAGCAAGTCTTTTGCCGGAATGAAACCCCCTTTATGATAGCTCGCGTTAAATTCTCGTCGCCCTTTATGACCCTAGCCGTTCCGGCCGCCATTCTTTCGTTTAGTAGATAGTTTATACTTCCAAGACCGCCGCCAGTATATGTAGGAAGGAATTTAACTAGCATAAATAGCCCCCGTCTATCTTTTTTGCGATGAAAATATAACCAAAAAAAGCAAGCCTTACGATAGCTTCCATTACTTTCCCAATGTCTCATAAATTTGACGTAAGACGGCATTGTCATCGGCTATGATTTTTAGACCGACCCTATCTAAACTTTCGTCGCGGTTTAACCTGGCAGCCACTTGGTTTAGGTTGTTTCCTTGTTTAGCCAACTCAGCTAAAAGCTCCCTTTCGATAGGAAGTCTAATTCGCCTGGACAGCATTGAACTTAGGGCAAATTTTGAAAAGGTCATCCCTGTTTCTTTTAGCTTCTTTTCGATAGCCGACCATTCGCCTGGCGTAAGCCTAAGTCTTTTGAATATAGTTTTAGTGATTTTTCTTTTTTTGTGAAAATTCTGATTCATAAATATCTCCGCGTCTTGATAAAATGCATGATATATGTTTAAGGGCGATAGGTCAAGTTAAAACTAGGATCGCAAATAAAAATTCTGAATATTTTGACAGCAATCGCATACAAACGTATTTATACATGTTAAATAGGTACGGGATCAGAAAAGAAACAAACGAGCATTTAGCTACACACTACAAAAATGCTTTAAAAGCCCTATTTTATGTACTATATAGCGCTTTACACTATGAGTTTGGTTAAATTTTACTTAATTTTGGTTTTTCCTTGAATTCCGTTATAAAACGTATAGAAAAACATATTTTTAGTTTATGGTATAAGCAGACAATAACGACAACAGATAACGTTGTTTTTTAAACAAAAAACAAAATAAAGAATTAACCAACAATCACTCCGAGCTCTTACGGAAATATGTCCGTAAGTTTAAATATTTATTAAAAACAGCCTACTTAGTTCAGCTGTTTTCAATAAATACACTCGGAGCAAAAGCGTGGGTCAAGGGAGTGGCAAACTCTCCTTGCGAGCCTCTCGCGGGGCCAAAACGGTAACGTTTTGTGGCCACGTAGAGTATGCTCGCCCTATTAACCCTATTAAGAACAAGCTAACGTAAGAAGACAAGGAATTTTTATAAAAAAGGAACATATAAACCAGCTACTCAAAGATATAAAATTGATATAACTTATCAAGTATTGTAATCAGTAAATTAATCTGGTAACTTAGAAATGACACTAAAACCACACAAATGAAGCTTATAAAGATAATAAATAATATTATAATATTTAATAAATACTTATAGCTACTCCATTTAAAAAGTTTTACTTAAAGTCGCCATTACTATCTATAAAAAACTCCTTCCCCGCCATCTTTATCAAGAACGTGTTTTCATTCATCCTTTGTACTACCTCAAATTCGCCGTAGAGTTTGTTTTTTATGAGAACGTTGTAGTTTGCATCCAAAAGTCCAAATTTACCATCGCTTTTTGACAGCAAGAAGACATTGCCTGATTTGTCTGAAACTTCTTTTATGACTTCTATTTGATTATTGTCTTCGTCAAACACTATAAAATTTCCTTTAGTGTTGATGACAATCCATTGACCGTCTTTCATGACTTCAGTCAAGCCCTTTTTGAAGTCATGAGCATAACCAAACTTACACTCTATAGCCCACTCGCCTTTGGTGTTTATATAACCCCATTGACCATCTTTTAATACCCTAGCCAAGCCTTCACTAAAGCCTCCATTCCACTCAAGTTCACACTCTATAATCTGCTCGCCTTTTGTGTTTATGAATCCGTATTTGCGGTCTTTTCTAACTCCAGCTAAGCCTTCGCTAAAATAATGGGTATCATCAAATTTACACTCTATAACTTGTTCACCTTTGGTGTTTATGTATCCCCATTTGCCGTCTTTTTTAACTCCAGCTAAGCCTGCGCTAAACTCACAAGCCCAATCAAATTTACACTCTATAATCTGCTCGCCTTTGATGTTTACGAATCCGTATTTGCCGTCTTTTCCAACTGCAGCCAAGCCTTCGTTAAAACCCAGATACAAGACACTATCAAATTTACACTCTACTACTTGCTCGCATTTGGTGTTTATGTATCCGTATTTACCGTCTTTTTTAACTTTAGCTAAGCCTGCGCTAAAGCCCTCGGCATCATCAAATTCGCACTCTATAACCTGTTCGCCTTTGGCGTTTATAAATCCCCATTTGCCGTCTTTTTTAACTGCGGCTAAGCCCTCTCTAAAGTCATTTATATAATCAAATTTACACTCTACTACTTGCTCGCCTTTGGTGTTTATAAATCCGTATTTACGATCTTTTTTGACTTTAGCTAGGCCTTCTTTAAAGTCATGAGCCTCATCAAATTTGCACTCTACTACTTGTTCGCCTTTGGTGTTTATAAATCCGTACTTGCCGTCTTGTTCATTTATAAACAATGGTCCGTCTAGCTTATTAGCATTATCTGCCTTATTGGTATCTATCTCTTTAGAGGGAGCATTTATTTTATTTATACTTGTACCTTCGGTGGCTTTTATAGATGCTACCTTTTCGAGTATTTCTTCATCCTTTGTGCCAAATAGCGATTTTAAAAAATCAAACATGCATTATCCTTTTTTATTTAGTGTTTTTACATCGTGATCTCGTAAGCCAAATCAAACGAAGGATTATTTTTATCAAACGGAGACGTTATATCGTTTAGCTCATTGTATTGCTTTAGTCCAAATTCACTCGTGCTTCTATCGTTTACATCCAACCCTGCTCCTACGACTAGCCCAATCTGATTTGTCACCAGATACCTCTCGTGCATCTTTATGCCCCCTTGCTTTTCCTTCCATACATATATGGTTAAAGTGTGTCCGTAGTTAGAGCGTATATGACGGCAAATGCTTCGCCATTTATCTAACCTCTTTTCCCAAGGATTATAATCGCCTATCTGAAATTTACAATGTATTATTATACTTCCTTTAGTTTTATTATTTCTACGCTCGCCGAAGTTTTTAGCAATTATTTCCAAAGTTCTTTTATATCTATAGACATCCGGATAAAAGTAGGGGTCTATTATCGTGAGCTTTTTGGCGTATGATACTACGGCGGAAAAGATTTTTTCTAGCTCTTTTTCCGATTTTAGTCTAGCTATAGATCCGCCATAGCCGTACTTGTCGCCTATATCCATATTTTCTAGATCTTCCAATGCAAAAGTGCGGTCGGTTTTTTTGCAAGAAAAGATAGAATTTATACTTCTAATGCTGTTTATGCTATCGGCGATTTTAAGCCAATCATCTTCGGTTTGCGGCTCTGCTCCGCTTTTGGGCTGAAATTCTATCCTTTCTCTGTCCTTAAGATATTCTATCAGTTTTAGTAGCTGGTCTTTATGTCTAGCGCAAGAAGATATATTTGATAAAACGCATTTAATCCAGTCCCTATTTTCCAAAGATAGGACAAAGCCGCTTCTGCTTATATTTTCCAAAAGAGATTTAAGATTGTAAAAATTACTTACGGACATATTGCTTTCTAAAAACACCTCCGGAGTTAAGAATATCTCTTTTAGCATTTTTACTCGAACCTCTCTTTGTATCCCTCTTCAAAAAAGCCATTAGGCCAGGCATCAAGCAAGGTTCCATCCTCGTCGAGCTCAAGCTCTTTGATGTATGTCTTCTTGCCGTTGTTGTCGACATAAAGCAAACATATATCATCAGGAGTTATGTATAGTTCATCGTTTTTGCTTATTTTACCTTCGCTAGAGTACCTTAACCTTCTCATAATACGAAGCAATATATGCTCACTGTGCGTTTCTATAAAAAAATTATTTTTGTTATTGTTTTTAGACCGTATAAACTCATCCGCCATCTCACACTGAACAGCAGGGTGTAGATGTAGCTCGGGTTGTTCTATAAAGATACTGCTATTATTAAGAGCCATACAACTAGCCAGTATCGGTAAAGACTGGGATATCCCAAGCCCCATATCCCTAGGACTCACAAACACCCCTGTTCTTAAATCCAAAAATTTTAGCTCTTGAATATCCGGCTCTACTAATTCCTTTACATTTTTAGGATTGTCGATTTTATAAAATTTTTCTACTTCTATCTTGTAGGTTGATTTTAGCCTTTTGTCGTCCGATAGCCATACGTTAAGTTTTTCTCTTGAGTCTTTATCAAGTAGAATCTTTTGCCATATCTCTTTACTGGAATGCACCTTGTCGTAGTTTACCGTGTCGCTAAATTTATCAAAGACAAGGTCTTTTCTCTCGGGATAAAATCTAAGCGGAGAGAAATATTGTATCGCTTCCTTGTATCTATAGTTGTTAAGTCCTTGGAATATACAAAGAGCTACATTTCCAAGCAAAGCGCCGATACCTTTACTTTTATCAAATTCGGTTAAGATGTCGTGTATGTTTTTACGTTTTATTTGTTCTTCATTCCACACATACTTACCTTCATCACTTTTACCCAATACAATGCCTTTGTCATCTATAATTGTTTCGCTAACATTCTCATCGTTTTCATTATAATCTGCGATATCTTTTACTGTTTTTACAAAAGGATGCTCTTTATAGGGTTGTATAAGAAAAAACATGCTTGTCGTATCTATTCTTTTAAACGGAGACAAATCATATAAGCATTCGCCTGAATTAAGCATAGGTCGTATTCTTGCGTATTTTTTGGAATTAATCATTATAAATATATCTTGTTTTAAGAAGCCTTGATGCAACCCTGAGTTAACTTTTATTCCAATTTTTTCTATACCATAGTTATTCTCAACTATGCCTCTTAGTTCGTCTATATCTATGTTGGCGTCTATGCTTATGTCTTTATGTTCTCGCATAAATCGTTCCAACCCGCCTTTTTCGCATATAAGCCGAAATAAATATTTTGGATCTAGGTTTTTTGAGCCTTTCTCGTACTGCACTTCAAAGCGTTCAAGGCACTTGGAATACAAAAGATATCTTATAGACTCTTGATCTGTAAATTCATAAGTATAGGTTATTACTCTATCTGTATCGTGTTTATGGATAAAGTTGTCAAGTCCACCTAAGTCTAACTCATCTCCGGCAAAATTTGACCTTTTAAGATTTATATCTCCGCCGCCTAAAAGATATTCTCTATAGAGCATGGCGTGTAAAAAACTTGATTTTCCGGAGCTATTAGGGCCATATACTAAAGTTATCGGCTTATCTGAAAATTTCTACAAATTTTCTCCAAATGCCTTAAAGTTATTAAAACCTACTTCTACCTTTTTGGCCCCTCGCTGTATTTTTTATTTACCGCCATTATACTACAGTTTGTTTTTTGCGTTCTTAAATATTACTAGAATTAAGCGTTATACTTTGCAACGCCTGAGCACTATAGACATAATTACAAAAATAGTATTCAGGCAACCTGTCAAAGCAAAACCTCTAATGGTAAAATGGGCCAATATAGGATACTCTAGAATATTAAATAAATCAGAGAGAAATAAATTTGAAAAATAAAAAATAAGAAGTTTGGGTTACCTTTTGAAAGCTTAAGTCTTGAAGCATCGTATTTTAGGGAATTTTGGATGGTGCGGATGAAAGGACTTGAACCTTCACGCCGTGGGGCACCAGATCCTAAGTCTGGCGTGTCTGCCAATTTCACCACATCCGCACAACAATAATAAAGTGGTACGCCCATCAGGATTCGAACCTGAGGCCTACGGCTTAGAAGGCCGTTGCTCTATCCAGCTGAGCTATGAGCGCATAAAACAAAGTGGCGCGCCCGATAGGAGTCGAACCCATAACCTACAGATCCGAAGTCTGTCGCTCTATCCAATTGAGCTACGAGCGCCCAAGTGGGGTGAGTGATGGGAATCGAACCCACGACCCTCAGGACCACAATCTGATGCTCTAACCGACTGAGCTACACTCACCATCTAACAAATGGTCGGGGTGAAAGGATTCGAACCTTCGGCCCTCTGGTCCCAAACCAGATGCGCTAACCAGCCTGCGCTACACCCCGAGGCATTGCGAGTTTAGCCTACTTATTGAAAAGGCGCATTGTAGCCAAAAAAAAACGCTATGTCAAGAAAAATAAGCTTAAATTTGAAAATTTGCGAAAATTTTTACTTCAAGCCGCACAAATTCGGCCAAGAACAAATTTTGTATAAAAGAAAAAAGTTAACCCGATCAGCCAAACGTTAAAAAACATCGCCTTAAAAATATCTTGCAACTCGCCGCCAAAAACATCTGCCACGAGCGAATAGAGCGCTATTTGTAGCGCTATCTGGCGAGTAAAATTTAAAACAAAAATCGCCGCGGGCCTTTTTACGCCTTGAAGCGTCGAGCCGGAGAGATTTATGAGCGCGTAGCCTATAAACGCTAGCGAATTTACCGCAAAATAGCTCCTTGCCGCGTTTACGACTTCGGGCGTTTCGTCAAAAAACGCAACCAAAATCCCGCCGAGCCCCAGGCAAAAAGCCGCCGCAAAAACGCAATAAACCGCTAGAAATTTGACCGCATAGAAGTAACAGCCGCGCACTCTGGCGTATTCGCGCGCGCCGAAGTTTTGCGACACAATACCCAGCACCGCCGACGCGATGCCAGTCGTGGGCAGCATGACGATCTGCTCGATGCGAAGAGCTAGGCCATAGCCTGCGACCGCGTGCGTGCCGTAGCGGCTGATAAAATGCATAAGCACGAGCCCGCCAAGCGACATCGATAGGTAGTTTAGGCACGCGGGCAAGGCTTGGGCTAAAATTTTGCGGTAGATGGCGAGTTCGGGTGCAAATGAGCGTAAATTTAAAAAATTTATCATGCCGGTTTTTGCGACCTTAATGCCTAAAAATAGCGAGCCCAAAAGCTGCACCGAAGCCGTCGCTAAGGCTATCCCGCCGATACCAAGCCCGCAAACATCCACGTAAAAAAAGCAAAAGCCCAAATTTATAAAAAGTCCCGCAAAAAGCCAGTTTCGCAGGCTCTTCGTGTCGCCTGTAGCCACCAGCACGCCGTTTAGGGATTTTATGAGCAAGAAAAACGGCGAAGCAAGAAATATCACGCGGTTATACGCCATGGCTTCGCGCAAAAACTCATCGTTCGCGCCTAAAATTTTAAGCAAATGCGGCGTAAAAATAAAGCCCGAAAGCCCCATAAAAAACGCGCAAAGAAGCACGAAAAACACGCCCTTTGCGGCGTAAATTTTAGCCAGACGATCCTTGCCGCCGCCAAGTGCGTTGCCCGCAAGCGCCGTTAGCGCCGAACCAAAGCCAAGCCCCATGCCCACGACGCTAATATAGAGCAAAAAACTCATCGAAAAGCCCGCCAACGCCTGCGTCGATATGCGCGCGGCAAAAAACACGCCCGTCACGTTATAAAGCGTATTAAAACTCATCGCGACGCCCGCGGGAGCGGCTAGGCGCAGTACGAGCTTGTTTACTGGCTCTTTAGTGAGATTCACTTGATTTTGAGCTCCAAAAGCGCGTCTTTTACATCTTTTGGCACGCGGTAGCTGTCGCGGATCTTTGAGATCGTTTTGTTGTGGGTAAATTTACTCAGTCGCCCGCTCTCTAGCAGCTGCTGCCCCGCGCCGTCAAATTTGATAAAAACCTCGGCTAAACACCAAGCAGCGGCCATTTGCACGTAGTAGTGCTCGTCCTTTTCCTCGGCGCAAATTTCAAAAAACCGCTCAAGCGGAAGCGCCCCAAAATTGCGCATAAAATAAACGTAAAAAAATCGCTTTTCGTATTCTAAATTTGAGCCTAGAGCCTGCTTTAGCAGCGCATCTACGTAGCGCGCCTCGGTAAATTTAGGCTCAAAGCCGTCCGTCACAGCCCAGTTTGGCATCGTTTTGACAAACTCGCTAGCTAGCTTAAATTTAGCTTCGTCGTCCTTAACGAGCATTATCAAAAAGCCCTTTAGCATAAACTCCTCGTGAAAAAACGGCTCATAAGCTGCGATCTGTTCTAAATTTAACCGAGCGAAATTTTGCTTTGCCAAGCGTCTTAGCTCGGGAGTTTTTACGCCTAAAATTTCGGGGCTTTTGATGAGTTTTTGCGAAAATGCCGCCAGCTTTTCGCTCTTAAGCCCCTCTAAAATCTCTAAAAATTCGCCTTTTACGTCCACGCTAGCTCCTTTGCTCTTTAAATTTACCGCTCAAATTCGTCATGCTTAAATTTGACGCGTCAAAAAGCCGCAGTGTCAAATTTGCCGCCCTGCGCACCCAAAAGCAAATTTAAAGGCTCAAATTTTACTTTTGAGCCTCTTGCACGCGCTTTGCCGACTTTTTGCGAGCGTAGATGTTGATGAGCTCCACGCCCAGTGAAAACGCCATCGCAAAGTAAACGTAGCCCTTAGGCACGTGCATACCAAGCCCCTCTCCCACAAGCGTAAAACCGATCAGGATCAAGAACGCAAGCGCGAGAATTTTGATCGTCGGGTTGCTGTCGACGAAATTTGAGATGCTCTTAGACGCAAACATCATCACGCCCACCGCGATGATGACGGCCAGGATCATGATCTCGATGTAATTTGCCATGCCCACTGCGGTGATGACGCTATCGAGCGAAAAGACGATGTCAAGCACGGCAATCTCTGCGATAACGACCCAGAAATTCGCATGCCCTTTGCTCGCCGAGTGCTCCTCGTGCTCGCCGCTGACGCTTGAGTGGATCTCGAGCGTGGACTTGCCGATGAGGAAAAGTCCACCCAAAATCAGCACCAAATCGCGCCCCGTGATCGTAAAGTCAAACACGCTAAATAGCGGCTTGGTAAGCTTCATAATCCAAAATAGCGAAAGCAGCAGCGCAATCCTCGTTAGCATCGCAAGCGAAAGCCCTAAAATGCGGCCTTTGTCGCGCTGTTCAGGCGGGAGCTTGCCGACTAGGATCGCGATAAATATGATGTTATCGATACCAAGCACGATCTCAAGCCCAGTTAGCGTCACGAGCGACAGCCACGCCTCGGGCGAAAAAATCCAATCGAACATTTTTTTCCTTTTTTATAAATTAGGGCGCGATTATAGCCAAAACGGGTTTAAATTTGATTAAGCGAGCGGGCGTGGGCATTTGGTGATCAAATTTTGCGATTAAATTTGGCTGGCTTTTGTTTATTTGGCGGAGATTAAAATTTGACGCAATGAAATTTGATTTTGCAAAATACACAACAAACGGCTCTGCGGATAAATTTTTAGAAAAACTGAATTTAAGAAAAACTATCTTAGATAAAGGGCGTTTAAGCGATAAGCGGATAAAATTAAAATCTTTTGTGAAATTTAAAATGAAGTGGTGACCCCTACGAGACTCGAACTCGTGTTACCGCCGTGAAAGGGCGATGTCCTAACCGCTAGACGAAGGGGCCACAAATTAGCGGAAATGGGATTTTACATTAAAGATAATAAAAAATAGCTTAAACCAAGGATAAAAAATCATGAAAAAATTTACAAACTTCGCTTTAGCTGCGCTCGCTTGCCTTGCATTTAGCGGTTGCACCGCGCTACAAAGCCAAAAATCATCAGACAAATTTACCGTCACCATCCTCACTCCGCCGCTAAAAATCAACGACGTGGGCTTCCTGCATAAAACCGCAAACCAGCTAAATTTGCAAATTTACAGCTCGGGCGTAAATACGGTAAATCTCAAAATAAACGACAAAATTTGCATAAACGGCGCATGTTTTGAGAAAAAAGAATTTAACAAAAAGTTCTTTTTGGAGGAGAGATACGACGACTTTTTCGCGGAAATTTTGGAGCGCAAGCCGCTGTATGACGGCATAAATGTAATGACAAATTCGTGCGGTTTTATACAAGATATAAGTAAATATTCAATAAAATACGAAGTTTGCGGTAAAAATACCAGTTTTTTCGACGCTAAAAACCGCATAAAAATCATCATAAAAGAGCTTCAATGAAATTTATCGGCGCGCACGTCAGCATCGCGGGCGGCGTAGAAAACGCTCCGCTAAATGCGGCAAATATCGGCGCGAACGCCTTTGCGATGTTCGTCAAAAATCAGCGCCAATGGGAGGCCAAGCCGCTAACCCCAGAAAATATCTCCAAATTTAAGCAAAATTTAAAAGCAGCCGGCATCGAGCCCAGGCACGTTTTGCCGCACAACGGCTACCTTATAAATTTAGGCCACCCAAACGACGAGCAGCGTCAAAAGTCCATTAACGCCTTTTTGGACGAAATTTACCGCGTAGAGGCGCTCGGTCTAGTGATGATAAATTTTCATCCGGGCTCGTATCTAAACGAAATTTCGCCAGAAATTTGCCTCGAAAATATCGCAAATTCCGTAAATTTCCTACTCGAAAACAGCCAAAACGTAAAGCTAGTCATAGAAAATACCGCGGGTCAGGGCTCAAATTTGGGCTTTAAATTTGAACACCTAGCCTTTATCGTCAAAAGCTGTATCGATAAAAGCAGGATCGGCGTGTGTCTGGATACCTGCCATACGTTTGCCGCGGGATACGACATCAGAGATAACTACCGGCGCGTGATGAGCGAATTTGACGAGATAGTCGGACGCGATATGCTGTGTGGCATGCATCTAAACGATACGAAATTTGACCTAGCCAGCAAAAAGGACCGCCACGAGAGCCTAGGAAAGGGCTTTTTGGGCTTAAAAACATTTGAAAGTATCATAAACGACCCCCGCACGGACGATATCCCGCTAGTTTTAGAGACTATCGACGAGAGCATCTGGGCGGATGAGATAAAAATTTTAAGAAACTTTAAAGGAGCATAAATGAGAAAATATATCGGCGTGTGCCTCGCGGCTTGCTGCTGTCTAAATGCGGCGGGCTTTAAAATCCCGGAGCAAAGCGGCGATAGCATCGCGCTTTTAAACTCAAACGTCGCGACGAGCTTCGGTCCCGACGCAGCCTATAACAACCCAGCAAATATGATATTTTTGGACGGCGGACACTACCTTGAGAGCTCGCTAACCTACCTGCGCATGTCAAAGACGAAGTACAGGCACTATAACGGCGACAAACTCACCTCCAAAAGAGCGAACGCGCTCGTACCTACGTTTCACTTCGTGACGCCGCATTTTGGCGACTGGCGCTTTGGCCTATCAGTCGTCGTGCCTGCGGGAATGTCGATGAGATGGGACGAAAATCTACCTAAAGCCACCTCTAAAAAATTCGACCTAAAAGTGATCGAGGTAAATCCTAGCGTCGCCTACGCGCTAACCGATAATATCGCGTTAGGTTTTGGCCTGCGCGCCGTTTACGCTAGAGGAGAGGCTGTACAAGAAGTTACGCCGCCTTATGTCCCAGCAAGAGCAACTCAAGACATTAAGGGCGACCGCGTAAATTTCGGCTATAACACCGCAATCACCTATAAACCTACTTCAAATTTGAGCCTAGCGGCCACCTACCGCTCAAAAGTAAATATGAATCTAAAAGGCGACACGGGCATCAGCGCGCCGGCACACCCGATGGGGCTATTTCCTAACGGCTCATATAGCGGCAGCGCAAAGCTATCCGTACCGCTACCGGCTAGCTTAAATTTAGCCCTATCGTACAAAATCGCAAACACCACGCTGCTATTTGACTTTGAGCGAACCTACTGGTCTGCGTGGAAAGAGCTTGACTTCAACTACCCTGGCGCCTCGGCCGCACACTACCGCAACCCGTTTTTTGCGGCATTTGATGCGTCCAAAAAACGCGACTGGAAGGACAGCAACGCCTACCGCATCGGCGTAGCGCACGACGCTACGGATAAACTCCGCCTAATGGGTGCAGTTACGTTTGACGAAGCAGCTTCTAGGGCCGATACTACGGGCTTTGACCTGCCAGATACCAAAGCCGTCATCTACGCAGCGGGCTTTAACTACAAATTTACAGACGCCTTGGAGCTAGGAGCTAGCTACTTCTACCAAGACAGAAAAGCGCGCGACGTAAACTACTACTCAAACGCGTCGGGACTTTATCCAAACGGCAAATTTGAACGCGGCAACGCTCAGGCGATAAATTTGAACATAAAATATAAATTTTAAGGCGCGGCTATGAACTACCCTTACGAAAATTTCGAGGATATGCTAAACGCCGCAGTAGGTAAAAACGGCGGCGGCATCGCGATCTATACAGAAACTAGCAAGATTAGCTACAATCAGCTACGCGCAAACGCATTTACGCTGGCTGCGTTTTTGCAAGGTATGGGCATAAAAAAGGGCGACCGCGTCGCGATGATCGTAAACAACTCGCCCGAGTTTATCGCTAGCTACTTTGCCATCACGCTACTAGGCGCCGTGGCCGTGCCGATAAATACCTTTTTAAAATACGAAGAATTCGAATACATCATAAACGACTGCGGGGCGAAATTTCTCTTTGCTTCGGCCGAGCTAGCCAAAGAGATACGCGGACTAGAGAGCAAAACCGCAATCAAAAAGATCGTCTGGATCGGCGATAGGGCTGAATTTGACGGAAACAATATCGCCTACGCGCACGCGCTAAACTGCCGTATAGAGCTAAATTTGACCGACCGACCAAAGCTTAATGACCTAGCCCACATCATCTACACCTCAGGCACCACGGGCAAGCCAAAGGGCGCGATGATCAGCTACCGCAACCTCATCTCAAACGTCCAGGGCGCGCAAGAGGTCTTTCACGTACGCACGAAGGATAGATTTGCCGTGTTTTTGCCGATGTTTCACAGCTTTACTCTCACGGCGATGGTGCTGCTACCGATATTTTCGGCGTGTTCGCTTATTTTAGTAAAGTCCATTTTCCCGTTTTCAAACGTCCTAAAACAAGTCCTGCTCAAGCGTGCGACCGTATTTTTAGGCGTGCCGGCGATCTATACAGCTATCGGAAAAGCAAAAATCCCGTGGTATTTTCGCTGGTTTAACTGCATTAGGATTTTCATCAGCGGCGGAGCGCCTTTGGCCGAGCAGACTATCGCGGATTTTCGCGTTAAATTTCCGCGCGCGGTACTGATAGAGGGCTACGGCCTTAGCGAATGCTCGCCTATCGTCTCGGCAAACACGCTACAAAAACAAAAAATCTCAAGCGTCGGCTTGCCGCTGCCGGGCTACAAAGTAAAATGTATAAACGACGAGATGATCGAGCTACCCGCAGGCGAAGTCGGCGAGCTAATCGTAAAAGGCGACTGCGTGATGCAAGGCTACCTAAATATGCCAGACGCCACCGACGAGACGATCGTAAACGGCTGGCTGCGTACGGGCGATCTCGTTAAGATCGACGAAGAAGGCTATATCTTTATCGTCGACCGCAAAAAAGACCTCATCATCTCAAAGGGCATCAACATCTACCCGCGCGAGATCGAGGAGGTGCTGTTTAAACTGCCCCAAGTCGAAGCCGCCGCGGTTATCGGAGTCAGAGACGAACACGCGGACGAGGAGGTTACGGCGTTTATCCAGTTTAAAGAAAATATGAGCTTGGATGAAAAAGATATCCGCGCGCACCTCAAAAAGCACTTGGCGAATTTTAAAATTCCAAAGACGATTTATTTTAAAGACGAACTGCCTAAAAACGCGACGGGCAAGGTGTTAAAGCGCGTTTTAAAAGAGCAGATAAAGGATGAAATTTAGTGCGGTTTTTGATAGAGTTTATCGGCGGCGAGCAAAATTCTAAAATTTCCTCGCTCATAAAATGCAGCCAAAACGAGGCGAAAATTTTACGCCACCTGAGCAAAAACTACGTCGAAGGCACTCCGCAAAGTAGCGTTTACGACGTGCTTTGCGTGGTTTTTGGTAGCGAGGAGTATAAATTTTTAGCAGGCCTTGCGGATGTAAAAAACCTGCTAGAAAGCGGCTGGATCATGCAGGGCTTTTCTATATTTAAAAACCCTAACGCAGACGGCGCGGGCTCAAATTTACTCGGCCTGCTTCACAGCGAGATCTCGCTCTCGCCGCTTTTTCTTAAAATTTTAGAAGAGGGCGAGTTTGGGCTTACGCTGCCCGCAGTCGCGCCCTACGCCGATCATCTTGATTATCTAAAAGATCAGTTTTTACGCGTGGAGCTTTACGGCAAGCTCTCGTTTTTTAGCAAAAACGTATCAAGCGACGCCAAAAACCGCCTCGAAAAAGACGTGAAAGAGCTAGAAGCCATCATCGAAAAACGGTTAAATTTAAGCAAAATTTCGATCTCCGTCGAGCAAATTTTCAAAGATAACGCGCTAAACGACAAAGAGCAGCTGATTTTCCTCGCGCTTTTAAAGGAAGAGTATGTCGGCGAAACGGACGCAAACCGCGATCTAAACGCGCTTGTGGGGATTTTGAGCGCGGACGAATTTGAACGCATCAAAAACCGCGCTCTACTAGACGAGGGCTCAAAACTAATCGAAAACAGCCTCATCGACTACGACGAGTCGCTAAACGCTTACGGCGGCTTTAGCAGGACATTTTACATAACCGACGAAATTTTACAAAGCGTAATGCACCCAAAAACCGAGAGCAAAAGTAAAAAACTAGCACTAGAAACACTCGTAAAAGAGCAGGAGATATTTGAGCTCATCGAGCCATCGACCGACATAAACGACGTCGTGCTGGATGTCAAAGTAAAGGAGCTACTGGACGCGATCCTAAAACAAGTAGATCGCCGCGTGCTGGCGCGCCTATCTAACTGGGGGATCAAGTCGCGTAAAAACGTGGACGCCAAAATCATCTTTTACGGACCGCCGGGTACGGGCAAAACCATGAGCGCGCTAAGCCTTGCAAAGAGCCTAAAAAAGCAGGTTCTTAGCTTTGATTGCTCTAAAATTTTGAGCAAATACGTCGGCGAAAGCGAGCAAAACGTGCGTAAAATTTTCGATACATACAAAGAAATCTGCGCCAAAAGTAAGAGCGAGCCCGTGCTGCTGCTAAACGAGGCCGATCAGTTTCTAAGCACGCGCGTCGAGGGCGGCAGTGGGGCAGATAAAATGCACAATCAAATGCAAAATATATTTTTGGAGCAAATCGAGCGGTTTGAGGGCGTGCTCATCGCCACGACGAACTTCTTGCAGAGCCTAGATGTCGCGTTTTCTCGCAGGTTTGATTATAAGATCGAGTTTAAAAAGCCCGACCTCGCCGCTCGTCTTGCGATCTGGCGCAAAGTGCTGCCCGAAAATGCGAGCTTTGAGGAAAATTTCGACGTCAAACAGCTGGCTAAATTTGAGCTAAGCGGCGCGCAAATCATGCTCGCTCTCAAAAATACCGCGCTAAAAGTAGCCGTCCGCGAGGATGGGATATTTACGATGGGCGACTTTGAAAGCGAGATCAAACGCGAGATGAGCTCAAATTTCGGTGAGGATAAGAAAGTCGGATTTGACGGGTAAATTTGGCTAAATTTGGAGTGCAGCGGATTAAATTTAGTTAAATTTAGCCTAACGTTTTTGTTAAATTTGACTGCGCTTGCTCTAAAATTGAGTTACACGCTCGGCTTTATCGCGCATTCTTGCAAATTTAAGCGTTAAATTTGCAGCTCGGCTAGCGAAAATTTGGCAAGCGATTTAATTTATGCAACCCTAGCTACTCAAATTTGAAAAGGTTATCAAGCATGAGTGATTTTTTACTACGCCAAGTCAAGCTATTTTTAGGTATCGCAGCCGTTTGTGCTCCGCTATGCACGGTCATCTACTTCATATCAAAAGAGTATTTCGACGAAATTTTAGTCGGCATTTTCATCACGTATATTTTCCTGCTCGTTATTTTCGTTTTTAAATTCATCAAGCTACTTTTAGGCTTCAAGGACGAGAACAAAAAGCCCGTTTGGGAGCAAATTTTAACTTGGCTTTCCAATATAGTTTAGATAAGCACGATTAAACAGGATCTTGCCCAACAAACCCCTCGCCCGCTTTTAAAATTTCATCCCTTAGCTTCTCGTGTCCTGCCGATAGAGCCGCGATATTGGCTAGTTTTTCATCCTTTATCTGCGCAAATTCGCTCTTTAATGCCGATAAAATTTTATTTAAAAACGACGCATTGCCGAGCATCTCGTTTTCAAATTCGTATAAATTTAGCGACGTCAAAACGCGGTCTTGCACCTCGTCAAAGCTCGGGATAAAGAGCGCAAAGCCGTTTTGCTCGTGCGCACGCATCGAGCCCGCGATCTTTTCTTTTAGAAAATACACCGCGATTTTAACGGCGTTTTCGTAGTTTGCGGCGACTTTGAGGTTTAGCTTTTCAAAAAACAGCGCCGTTTTTTGCAGTCCTTTAAATTTCGCCGTCTCATAGTCTCGCAAAAACGTCCTATAAACCTGCCCCGCATACGTCCTAACGTCGGCAAATACGGTATCAGAGTGCGTTTCGTCCTCTTTTTGCGCGTTTTCAAATTCGGATTTATAAATCATAAATTCGTGCTCCAGCCGAGCATAAATTTCATCCAGCGCTGTGCCGATCTCCTCTTGCAGCGCGCTTAAGCCCCGCTTATACGTTCTAAAAAATTTGGCGAATTTCACGTCGTTGTAGATGAGTTTTGAAAACACCTCGTCGCTGTCAAAATCCACCGCCTCATACGTGCTAGCTTCAAAATACTCACCCTTTAGTAGCGTTTTTCGCGGCGCGTATTTATACTTTTTCTTGCTTTTTAGGCTAGCTAGGATTTCGTCTGCAACGAGCTTTGCGACGTGCTTTAGCTCGTTAAAGGCTAGCTCGATTTTCGGCTTAAAATTTTCCTGCACGGCTCTTAAATTTGACTCCAGCTCCGCGTCAAATTTCACGATTATCTCGCCCGCTTTTTCGTAAATTTTAGCGATTTTTTCGTGTTGTTCGGCATTTACGGCAACCAGCCTAGCGCACTTTTCGCGCACAAATTTTTCTTTTATCTCTTCGCCGCCAAAAAGTTCGCGGACTGCGCTTATCACCTCGCTAAAATTTGACTCTGCTAAAAGCGCATCGTCGCCGTTTGCCTGCGCCGTTACGGCCTGCTTTGCAGAAACCGCGATGATACGCTCGAAAAATCGCCCATATGTCGTTTGCGCGTGAGTTTTGAGGCGCGCAAGCTCGTCGTTGCTTAGCTTATCTTTTTGATTTAGCAAGCAGATCGCCGTTTTGCCCCCGCCAGCTAAAAACTCCTCGATCTGCGCGGCTTCGCTAGCGCGCGCGGCATTGTCGGCGAGGCTTAGCCAGATGACGCCCGCGACGTCTTTTAGCACCTCGTGCGTGACGGCGGTGTCGGCCTTTGAGAGCGAGTTTAGCCCCGGCGTATCGACGAAATTTACCAACTTTAAAATTTCAGAGGGTGCGTAAACGCAAAGCCTGCTAACATCATCGCCAAACACGCGCTGATCGACGAATCGCCCTATCTCCTCGACGCCTAGATACAGTTCCCTGCCGTTTTCGTAAAGCACGCTAAGAGCTGGCGCGGCACCGTATCTGATAAAGGTCGGCTTGGAGGTCACGGGCGTTAGGCCCGATGGCAAGATTTCGCTACCCAAAAGCGCATTTAAAAACGTCGATTTGCCGCTAGAAAACTGCCCGACTATAGCGACCGTAAGCGGGCTGGATAAAAACAGATCGAGTTTATTTAGCTCCTGTTTTAGCTCGGCGCTCGGGTGAAATTTGGGCTCGGTTAGCTCGTTTTGCAGACGCCTAAATCGCCCGTGAAAATCGTCCGAAAATATCTTAAAATACCGCGTTTTATACGCGTTTATAAACTCCTCAAACACTGTGCAGCTCCAAATTTATAGCATTTATCGCCTCGCTTTGCGAGTTTAGTCGCTCTAGCTCGCGCGAGTCTCGCCCGCTAGTTTTCGCCAGCTGGGCAAGCTCGATTTTTAGCGCCTCTTCGCTGGTTGCGAGCGCCTTTTTTTTGTCTTTTAGCGCGGCTTCGATACGTTTTTTAAACTCGCTTTTTTCAAATTCGCTAAGCTCGAAAACGAAGTTTTTGATCCGCTGGGCGCCTAAAAACTCCTCCGCGGCTACTTTGGCGGCCTCGGCTACGCTTTGCGCGCCCGAGTTTGCCGCGCTAGCCACCGCGTCCGCGACCTGGGCGCACTCTAAATTTATACCTTTTGAGTTCAGATAGTCGTTTATGCTAAAGATCTCGGCGGCCGTCGTTTTACCATCAAATTCGCCGAATTTTAGCGCGATATTTTGCGTGCACGCGGTGATTTGCCGCACGATTTCGTTGCGATTTTGACGCATCAAGGCGGCAACGCCGTCTTTGATCGTCGTTTGCGCGATGCGCGAGAGGCGTTGCGGGTCGATCTTTTGTTTTTTAGAGGCCGCGTAGTTTACGTCGTCTGCGACGCGCTGCTTTAGCGTTTGCGCTAGCGATCTTAGCCCAAGCTCGTAGCTAGCCGCGGTTTTAGCCGTATCTAGGCGCTCTAGCTCCTCTTTTACCGCGTCTCTCACGTCCTCTAGGCGGCTAGCCAGCACAGCTTTTTGCTCGTTTAGTTCAGAAAGCTTTTGCGACAAGCTCAAATTTGAGCCCGTTAGCTTTAAAATCTCGCTTTGCGTATCCGCCGCAAACTGCGCGCAGACGCGGCCGAGCTCCTTTTTATATGCCTCGATGCCAAGGCGAGATTTTTGGCTATTTTGACCAAAAAGCGTCTCGTAAAAATACTCCTTAAACTCCTCGACGCCGCTGTTTTGCCGACCCTCAAAGTAGCTTTTGGCGCTCACGGCAAAAAACTCCGCCCCGACGCCGAGCTCCCGCGTGCGCTCCTCGACGCTCTTTTTGGCGTAGGCGGCGACCTCGTTTAGCTCGCCCTCCTTTAGCACGTCCGCGTGCGTGAGCAGCACGGCGAGCCTCACGGCGTGGGAGTTTTGCAGGCTTGCGACGATGAAGTCCAGATCCTTTTGCGTGGCGCTTTGCGAGACGTTCATCAGGTGTACCATCAGGTCGCACTCCCGCATAAATCGCCGCACCAACTCCTCGCGCAGAGCCACAGCGTCGTCGATGCCCGGCGTATCGATGATGCGCACGTTATCCTTTAAAAGTTCCAAATTTTCGTAAAGCTCGACGCTTTTTACGAATTTAGCGTATTTTGAGTCCGCCGAGGTGTAGCGCTTGATCTCGTCCGTTTTAACGGTCTTGCTAGCTGGCGATTCGGAGCAAATCTCGCTCGCGCTAGGGCTCTCAAATTTAGCCGCCAACTCGCCGTCCGCGTCAAATTTGCCGTTTAAATTTTGCGCCGTTTCGCTCTCAAATTTAACGCTCAAATCGCCGTAGATTTCGGCTATATCATCATCTTGATCTTGCGCTATTCCAAGCTCTTTTAGCTCAGCCTCGCTCCAAAAATTTACCCTTGCAAAAGGCTCGGGCGCATACTTTAGCACGGTCAAATTTACCGTCTCTGGCACGTTTGAAGCGCCTAGGATTTTTTTGCCCAGCAGCGCGTTTAGCAGGGTTGATTTGCCCGCGTTTATGACGCCGGTAACCGCGACGTTAAACTCTAGCTCGTGCGCTTTTTGGCGCGCTTTTGCTGCCGCGTTTGCGACGGTCTCGCCCGGGTTTAGTGATAAAATTCGCTCGCAGATATCGTTTAGCGCGTCTATTTTTTGGTGAAAGACGTCTGATTTTTTAAATTTTGCGCCCTCTTGCTCGTTCCCTGCGGTCAAATCCGCGCCGAGGGTCTGTAAAAACTCCGAAAGCCTCTTAAAATGCGCGGCGGAGATTATGTTTTCGGTTTGCAGGATTTCTAGGGCGGCGAGGAGTTTTGAATTTGAGATTTTAGCGGATTTTAGAGCGTTTATCGCGCCTAGCTGGGCGCACTGCAGGCTGTATATATCGGCCTTTAGCCCAAGCGCGTGAAGGATATCTCTAAACTCCTTTAGTGCCATAAATCTATCGAAATTTGTAGCATCTGCCGCGAGCAAAACGGCGAGGCTTCGCTCGTCTGCGAGAATTTGCGTCTTGGGATCCAAAAATAGCTTAAGAGCGCCCCAAATTTCGCTTAAAAATTTATCCGTATCCACCGCTTCGCCTTTGGTAAAATTTGCGCCCGCAAGGTCGCTTTCGGGGCGAAATTTAGCACAAATTAAATTTAAACAAGCTTGGGCGGGTTATTTTCGTGATAAATTTAAAGCAGTCTGCGTAAAAAGCAAATTTGACGGCAAAATCGCGTCAAATTTACATAGCGACTCGCGGCTGAATGATGTTTTGATCAAATTTTTGCTCGGTGTCTTCGCTCATTATGCGCAAAATTTTGCTGCGTTTGATCTTCGCATCGTCCTTAAATATCGCGCGCACTTTGTCCATGCCTGCGTAAAAGTCACGCATGAGCACGACGCAGATGTATTTGCCAAAAAACGTCGGCTTTATTACGCCGTTTTCTTCGTAGATCGCGTTTACTAGCTTTAGCAAGCTAAGCTCGACAAACAGATCTTTGTTGATGTTTGCGTCGTTTTGCTCGTTGTAGGTTTTGATATCCACGGCGCCGTCAAAAAGCCTTGTTAAAAATGTATATTTTAGTCTCTCTTTCTTGCTAAATGCGCATTTTGCGATGACCGGACTTTGCCTACCCTTGATCTTTCTGCCGTAATCAAGTAGGTTAAATGCGTTTATCACAAGCTCGCCGTCTAGGAAGCTAAACGCACCGCTGCCAACACCAACGTACTCTAAATTTGAGCCCACGTATTCGTCGCGAAGGTCTGCGCTTTTTTCATTTGAAAATGCCCAAGCGTTGCTTTGTCTATAGCTGCTTTTAGCAAATTCGCCCACGATGATCTCGTAAAATTCGCGCTCATTATCGACGTTTGACACGCCCAGCGAGCGAGCGATGTTCTCTCTTGTTAGCTCTGATTTCATGAGCGGATAGAAGGTGATCTGCTGCGCAGAGATCGATTTTGCGACGTTTATGTCGTTTATGAGCTGCTCTTTTGTTTGATTTGGTAGGTTAAAGATGAGATCTAGGCTGATGACCGGGATCTTGCCCAGAGCCTGCTCCAGCTTTCTTTTCGTCTCTTCTGCCGAGCCAAATTTCTCATATCTGCCGACTCTTTTTAGTGTCTCGTTATCAAAGCTTTGCACGCCTACGCTTAAGCGGTCGATAAGCCCGTCAAAACGGCCGAGGCTCTCCGGCGAGATGTGATTTGGATCGCTCTCGGCCGAGATATATTCGATACTAAAAAGCTCTTTTGCAAGTTTTAACGTCTTTTCTAGCTCAGGTTCGTTGATAAGCGTCGTGCCACCGCCCACGTAAAGCGAGCTAAAATCAAAGCCGGCCTCTTTTATCTGCCTCATCTCCTCGCGTAAATTTTCAAAGTAAATTTTGGCAAGCTCCTGCTCGTAGTGGTACTTATGAAACGAGCAGTACGGGCAAAATGTATGGCAAAAGGGCACGTGAGCGTAGAGCATGTACTTTTTGTCTTTTTTTGGAGTTTTGGTGTAAGTCGTGGTCAAAATATCTATATTAAATTCGTTGTATAGTGATTTTTGAATAGAATTATGAGCGTAATTTACTGCAAATTTTTCTATAATATTCTTAAATCCCACAATTAATTCCTCTTTTTAATTTTTATCGCGTATTTTACTTAGGTTTTGCTTAAAATAAAATTTTAAGGGGCTAGTCTAACCTATTTAAATAAATTTAACGTAAATTTCGGTGTGGAAATTTACGGTTGCGCTTATATATCTTTTTTATAGACTGCGTTAAAATTTACCCAGTAGCCGCTCCAAAAATAAGATTTATCCAACGCAGTTTGAGCGATCTTGAGCGGTCGTGCAGCTTTAAACGAAGCTGTTGTTTTAAATTTTAGTCGTTGCACAGCCCCGAAACAAGAGCGGAGAAAAACAACGCCGTAAAGATAAATTTCAAGAATTCTTAAATTTAGGCCAAATTTAGCCAAGCGTCAAATTTGACCTAAAACCAAATTAAGCAAGAGCCTTAACGATATGCCCCCAGCCTAAATGCTCGGCTAAATCAGCCGCAGTCTTGCCACTTTTTGTGCGTACGTTTTTATCCGCGCCGTTTGCCAGCAGTATGTTTATGAGCGCTAGATTGCCCGCGAGTGCCTCGTGGTGCAGCTGCGTAAACCCGAGCTCATCGGCGTCCGTGAGGATACTTGGGTTCTCTTTTACGTATTGCTCAAATTTCTCGCGCACATTTTTGCACATCGGGTGCTCGGTCAAATTTTCCGGGTGTTCTTTTTGCTCGTAAACGACTAAAATATCGTTAAAATCACCAAAATCAAGCCCCCACGCTTTATCATGCTCTTTTAGCTCGCCCTTTTGCATACGTGAGCGCATCGCCTGCACGCTAAAGCCGCCGTACGCGCGTCCGCCCACGGCAAACATCCAGTCGCTCATCTCGTCTATTTTCGCGCTCACGCGGTCGCCGTTTTTTACGTTTTTCACGGCGTCAGGCTCGTTTACGAGCGTGCCAGAGATAGTCTCGCCGTCAAAATCCACGTCGTTTATCCACATGTGCTCGCCCACTTCCTCGCCATCCACGACATCTAAAAAGCAAATTTTAACCATCGCAAAATCAAGCCCGGGCACGACCCTGTGGCGCTCCCAGTAAAGCTCACGCCAAAAATACCTAAAACTCTCGCGTGCCTGCTCGAATGCGCGCTGCATGTAGTCCTCTTCGTTGCTTGCGAAATAAATCGGCATTTGCTCGCCAAGATCCACTTGTTTGCCGAAAATTTTCTTAAAAAAGCCCATTTTTTATCCTTCATTATTTTAGATTGAGAGTTAAAATTTCAATACGTTAAATTTGACGAACCGTCAAATTTTGAATGAAAAAAATAAAGCGACTGTTTCGCAAAATTAGGCGAGGTGATTTAAATTTTTGCGACGGGAGTTACCGAGTGGGTAATGACCAAGCGAAAATTTAAATCAACGACGCATAATGAAGCGAAAATGGCTGCTATTTTAAGTTTTTAAAACTAATCGGTAGCTCTAAATTAAGCCCCTTCACAAGCCTAATACACTCCTGCAGATCATCGATACTTTTGCCGCTTACGCGCACCTCTTCGCCGCGGATCGCCGCAGCTACTTTTAGCTTTGCGTCCTTGATTGCTTTGGTGATTTTCTTTGCATTTTCGCTATCTAGGGTGTCGTTTAGCTTTAGCGTCGCTTTGATATTTCCGCCACTCGCGCTCTCGCGTTTGCTTTCAGTCACGGCTACCGGCGGGATATTTCGCTTGATGAGCTTTGAGATGACGATGTCTTTTAGCGCGTCGATTTTATTGTCGCTAGAGCTTAAAAGCGTGATGATTTTTTCCTTTTCGTTTAGCTCTACTTCAGCCGCAAGCCCCTTAAAATCATATCTAGCAGCGATCTCTTTTTTTGCCGTCTCTAGCGCGTTTTTGACCTCCATCATATCGACCGCCGCGCTTATATCAAAACTATGCTCAGTTGCCATTTTTATCCTTTCATAAATTCTTTTATATTTTCCGCGATCATCGCTACGAGCCGCTCTCTAGCCTCAAAGCTCGCCCACGCCACGTGCGGAGTGAGTATCAAATTCTCCTTGTTTTTGATATTTAGTAGCGCATGATCCGCGCGCATAGGCTCGGTCTCCAGCACATCCGAGGCAAAGCGCAAATTTCGCCCGTCTATCGCGCGAACTACGGCGCTCTCATCCACGATACCGCCTCGACCGAAGTTCATCAGTATAGCGCCCTCTTTCATCAAATTTAGCTCCCGCTCGCCGATCAAATTTCGCGTTTTTTCATTTAGTGGAGCGTGGATACTCACGATGTCACAGCCGCCCAGAAGCTCGTCTAAATTTTGCCTTTTTAACTCGGCGTTTGCGTTCGCACCGCTAGTTGAGTAGTAGCTCACATTCGCGCCAAACGCCTCCGCGATGCGCGCCACGCCCCTGCCGATCTCGCCAAGCCCGATGACGCCAAAGCTCTTGCCCGCTATCTCGCCGATACTGCGGTCTAGATTCGTAAAAATTTCGCTCTTTGCCCACTCGCCGCTTTGCGCGTAATTATCGTAAAATTTGATGCGATTAGTCAGCGCAAAAAGGCAAGCAAAGGTATGCTGCACGACGCTAGCGGTGGAGTAGCCCGCGGCGTTTTTTACAGCGATGCCTTTTGCTGCGGCGTGCGCGAGATCGACGTTGTTCATGCCGGTTGCGCTTATGCAGATTAGCTTTAAATTTGACGCATCCATCGTCTCTTTGTCAATGACGACCTTATTCGTGATGACGACGTCCGCGCCCTTTAGTCGCTCTATGCGCTCGGCCGCGGCGGTCGTCTCAAAGCTAACAAACTCGCCAAACTGCCCAAAAACATCCAAATTTACGTCGCTTCCAAGCGTCGCGGCATCGAGGCAGACTAATTTCATTTTGCGTCCTTATTTGATAAAATGGCCCACAAATTTGGAGTAGTTATCTAAAATTTCGCCGCCTCTGCGATATCCCAGTGCGCACGCTTCGTAGGCGAAAAATACGCCCGCTTGGTAGCTATTTCCGGCGGCGTCTTTATTAAATTCATAAAATTCCTGATAGATCGCGCGGTTTTGTCCGTAGTCGCCGCCGTTTTGCGAGCTAATGCTGCCATCGGCCTCGATCACGCTCACGTTTGCGCCCTCTCGGCCGAAAACCGGCTTTTTCACGCATTTTTTGCCAGCTAATGGCTTGTCGCTAGCTTGCAGCAAAAGCGGGTGATTCGGATATAGATCCCATAAAATTTTCAAGATGCCTTTGCTTTGGAAAAGCAGCGTATATGCGGGATTTAGGATGATGGCTTTTTGATTTTGGACTATGTTTTTTAGGATGATAGCTAGCTCGCCTTCCTCTATGGCGATGTCCTCCCACGGCACGAGCTTGAACCAGTACTCGTAGTTTTCGCCGTCAAAAAATACGCCCTCTTCGTCGTTAAACACAACCTCATCGACGTAGGCAAACGCCGTGTGAAAACCCGCCTCCTCGGCGATATATTGCAGTAGCTTCACGGTCTGCTCGTCCTCGCTACTACCCGCAACCGAGCTAAATAAAATTTTCCAGCCCTCGTAGTGCTCGTTAAAGCTCTCGGTCTCCTCATCTAGCGTCACGAGGCGCTTGAAGTTTTGTTTTAGCGCGTCATAAAGGTCGTTAAACTGCGCGCTCTCATCCATGCGGTTAAACTTAAGCGCCGCCCACTGGATGATCGCCGTCTCAAACACGGCAGTCGGCGTATCGGCGTTAAATTCGATCAGTTTTATCGGTTTGCCATCCAGTCCGCCAGCTAGGTCAAATCTGCCGTAGAGGTGCCAGTGCACGTCGTTTTCCCAGCTTTCACGCACGAGATCTACGAGATTAAACGGGATACCGACCTCGTGGTAGAGGTTGTTGTCGATGACGTGTTGGGCGGCCGCGACGAACATATCGTATAGCTCGTTTACGGCGTTATAATACGCCTCAGCCTGCGCCTCGCTAACCTCTACTAGCTCGTCTGCTACGTAATCGCTGCCGTCCGGATCCGTGTGCCACGTAAAGCCGATCTCGCCTAAAAATTCGTTATTTAACGGGTTGATTTTTTTTAAATTTATCATTCTCAGCCTCCAAAACTTGAGCTCGAGCTCGAGCTTGATTTTGAGCTTGAGCTACTAGACCCGCCGAAAAATCCGCTCTTTCCGCCGCTTGATTTGCCCGCCGAGCTCGTAGCTTTTGCTTTGTTAAAGCTATCGACGCTCCTTGAATAGGCGCTTGGGTTTTTATACGCACTTTGGCGCTGCGACTGATAGCCCGGGTTGTTAAATAGCTTGTTACCGATCCAGCTGCCGATGATCGCGCCTGCAGCCGAGGCTAGAAGCGTCTCGCCAAGGCTCATACCGCCGCTTGAAAGTTGCGCGTTTTGAGCGTTTGGACTCGTCAAATTTGACGTTCCGGCGTCGATTTTAGCGTTTTCCTCGGCGATTAGCTTATCCATCTCCTCTTTGCTTAGCACGCGCTCGGTGCCGTTTATGTCCTTTAGCACGACGCGCGTTTCGCTGCTTGGGTACTCCTCTAGGACTTTATATTTGCCCGGAGCGGTTTCTTCGATGATGACGAAGGCTCCCGTTTTTTGCGCCGCTTCGTTTAGCGCGCTACTTTCGCCGCCGTTATCGCTGCTACCGCAGCCGGCCAATCCCGCCATCACGACCGCGCCAAAGCCGCCCACAGCAGCGTAGCTTGCTACTTTTTTTATGCCTTTAAAAACTCTCATTTTTTATCTAGCTCCTTTGAAATTTTCTTACTTTTTACCATTATCACGCCTTTTTTAAATTTGATAAATTTTGATTTTCCGATATTTTTTATGATTTTATTTTGCGTTTTTTTGAGGCTCTTGCCGCTTAAATTTTGCGATTTTAAAAACTCGGCCAGGCTCGTCCATTTGCCCTCGTTTTCAGGCTTGCTCTCGACAAATTCTACGTCGATGGGCGCTACGTATTCGCCATTTTGGCGAGCCAGTAGCGGACGCTCGAGCATACTTAAAAATCCTCTTAGCTTCTCGTCTCTTTCACGGTAAATTTGAGCTATTTCGGTTTTATTGTTTAGCAAAATTTGCTCTTTTTCGCGAAAAAGCCTATCTTTATCGGCTTGCAAATTTTGATTTTGTTCTTTTAGTTCGCCAATTTGCGAGAGTAGAAATTGATTCACGTCAAATTCGCCCGCTTTCGCAGCTTTTTTTGACTCCGAGCTTTTAGCGGATTTTGAAGTTTTGGGCGCTGATTTGGGTGCGGTTTGAGGCTCGTAGCCTTCTAAAACCACGTATTTTACGCCGTCTTTTTCAAAGGTTTTTAGCGTTCCGCGACGAATGCGGTTGTAGACGGCTTCCTTGGTTACGCCTAAGATTTCCGCGGCCTCGCTCACGGGCACTTTGGACATATTTTTCCTTTGATCGTTAAATTTGGCGTAGATTATGGCAAATTTTGGCTTTGATGCGAGTTAAACGGGAGTTTGAAAAAAGAAAAGGCCGCCGAAGCGACCCTTTTGGTTAGAGCTTCGACTCGTAGCGTCTAAGCATATATAGACGTTTAAGCATTTTCTTGCGAGCCGCGATTTTTTGTTTTTTGCGGATCTCGGTCATAGGCTCGAAAAAGCGTCTTGCGCGAACTTCAGTCACGACAAGGTTCCTGTCGGTTTGCTTTTTGAACTTTCTGTAAGCTTCGTCAAAAGACTCGTTAGGATGTACCTTAATACCAGGCAACGTCCTCACCACCTTTCAATTAAAATAGACGGCGATTATAGCAGAAATTTAGTAAATTTGAGAATTTATAAAAAATTAATAGCATTAACTCTATAATTTATAAAAATTATCACTACTTTGTAATCAGGATGAATTATGACAAAAGAAGAGTATAAAAATTATTTCAAATTTGCTAGCAAACGCTATATCGCCTACATCCTGATCACCTGTACCGCGCTCGTTTTACCGTTTATATCTATCGGCGGAAATCAGTTTTTCCTGCTAAGCTTTGAGCGCAGCGAGCTACATCTGCTTTTTGCCAAATTTAACGTCCAAGAGCTATTTTTGATGCCTTTCGTGCTCATTATTTTTTTTATTTTTATATTTTTTATGACGAATCTAGGCGGCCGCGTCTGGTGCGGCTGGAGCTGCCCGCAGACGATATTTCGCGTGATTTACCGCGACATTATACAAACTAAAATTTTAAAGATTCGCAAGAGCGTTTCAAATAAACAAACGCCTACCGAAAGCGGCGTCAAAAATGCGCTAGCTGTCGCGATATGGAGCGTTTTAGCCTTTGTCGCGGCGGCAAATTTTCTCTGGTTTTTCGTCCCGCCGCAGGATTTTTTGGCTCAAATTTCAAATCCTGCCGAGCATAAAATTTTACTCGGGGCTTGGATCGTTATCGCGGCGTTTTTGATATTTGACGTAGCATTTTTGGGCGAAAATTTTTGCATTTACGTCTGTCCGTACGCTAGAGTGCAGTCCGTGATGATAGATAACGACAGCGTGCAGGTCATCTACGACGAGACGCGGGGCGGTAAAATTTTTGAGGGACAAACCAAACTCTGGAAAAAACCGCCGGGGCCGCAAGACGAGTGCACGGGCTGCGAGGCCTGCGTGAAAATTTGCCCGACGCACATCGACATCAGAAAAGGCATGCAGCTAGAGTGCATAAACTGCCTGGAGTGCGTCGATGCGTGCACGAAAACGATGTCGGGGCTAAATTTGCCTAGTCTAATTAGCTGGACGAGCTCAAATTCGCTAAAAACCAAGCAAAAGGTGCGGTATTTGCGCTTTAAAACCGTCGGCTACTGCGCCGCCATCGCTATCGCCGCCGCAGCACTCGTGCTAATGAGCGCCAAAAAAGAAAACATGCTGCTAAACATAAACCGCACGAGCGAGCTGTATAAGGTGAATAGAGACGGCCAGATCGAAAACGCTTACGTGTTTTTGTTTGAAAATACCGACGCGGCGGCGCATGAGTTTTACTTTGACGTTAGCGCAAACGATGCCGATATCAAAATAAAACGCCCAAAAAGTAACATTGCCTTAAACGCAGGCGAAAAGAAGAAAATCGTAGTCGTATTAACGGCTCCTAAAAATGCCGCTAGAGCCGGTAAAAGCGCAAATGAAAAGATAACTATACGCGCCTATGCCGCAGACGAAAAAGAGAAAATCAACATCGTCAGGGAGACTATTTTTGCATACCCGAGGGACTAAAAATCATATTTTTATTGTATAATCCTTAAATTATAATTTTAATTTTTTAAAGGTATGCAATGAACGGGAAAATCACGCAAAGAAGCGCCGAAAGAAAAGAAAAATTTATCCAAGCCGGTATGGAAATTTTCCTCGAAAAAGGCTATGAAAACACGAGTCTAACGGATATAATCAAAAAAAGCGGCGGGTCGCTGGCTAGCGTTTATAAATTTTTTGAAAACAAGGAAGGTCTTTTTCGCGCTATCGTAGAACGCGGATTTGACGACTTTAGAACGCAGATAGACGAGAAAATCGACCTGAGTTTATCGCATAAATTGGAGGATTTTTTAATCAAATTCGCCTCTATATTTTTCGACATAATCTGCGACAAAGAAACGACGCTAATTTCAAGAGTTATGATGAGCGAGGGCGCGAAAAACGACGGTATGCTCGGCAAGGCGTTTTTGGAGCAAATTTTAAGTAAATTCGATAAAGTTTTGATAGATTTTTTCGAGCGCGAAGACATAAAAAAACAGCTAAATCCCGACATTTCGCCTTACGTAGCGGCTAAGGCGTTTGCCGCGGTCGTCAGAGAGCCTTATCATTATAATGCGATCTTGCTAAACGAGGATATAACGCTAAACGAAAAAGAACGCGAAGAGCACGTAAAAACGAGCATAAATATTTTTTTACACGGTATCAAAAAGCACTAAATTTAACGACTTAAATTTGACTTATCAAGAAAATAAGAGTAAAATTATCTACTTGTTTTGTAACATACATTACAAACGCTAAATTTAAATAATCTCCGAAACAAAAGGCAAATTTATGAGAAATTTTAAAAATATCTCGGTTTTATTATTAGCATCGTTACTTTTTACGGCATGCTTTGACGGTAACGATAAAAAAGGCGCGGCCGCAGCCGGACAACAACGACAAATGCCGCCATCAAAAGTCGACGTATTCGTAGCTAAAAAATCAGACGTGCCGATCAGCTTTGACTACGCCGCGACTCTAACGAGCCAGCAAGACGTAATCGTCTATCCTAAAGTAAGCGGCACGATAATCAAGCAGTTTTTTAAACCGGGAGATAACGTAAAAGCAGGCGATAAGCTATTTTTAATAGATCCCGAAAAATACCAAGCAAGCTACGACGCGCTTGAGGCCGCTATCGGCGTAGCAAACGCAAATTTAAAAAACGCTCAGACCGAATTTAATAGAATCTCAAATTTATATAAGAAAAACGCCGTTTCGCAAAAAGAGTACGATGCGGCCGTTTCGGCGCTTGAAATCGCAAATGCAAATTTACTAAGCTCCAAAGCCAGCGCCAAAAGCGCGAAAATAGATCTGGGTTACACGAGTATCGCCGCGCCTTTTGACGGCGTTTTGGGCGATAATCTCGTAGACGTAGGCTCGCTGGTTGCGGCAAACACGACCCAACTAGTGCGCCTAACCAAAATCAATCCGATCGAGGCGCATTTTTATATCTCGGACGTCGATAACCTAAACCGCGTTAAAATGCAAGAAAGCAGCCTCTGGGTGCAGACAAACTCGGACGCCGTGCTAAAAGTAGGTCCGGGCGAATTTGACGGCAAGGTAAATTTCATCGATAACGTCGTAAATACAAACATGGGCAGCGTTTTAGCCAAAGCTGAATTTAACAACGACGAGGGCAAGCTGCTACCTGGCATGTTCGGCCACGTGACGATGGGAGGATTTTATCAAAAAGACGGCTTTAAAATCCCTCAACTAGCGCTCCAGCAAACCGACGTCAAGACCTACGTACTAGTCGTAGAGGACGGCAAAGTAGCCTCAAAAGACGTAAAGGTAACCTACCAGACGAAAGACGCCGCGGTCGTTAGCCAGGGGCTAAACGAAAATGATAAAATCATCTTAAATAACTTCCTAAAAATCGGCGTAGGCGCGCCTGTAGAGATAGATAAGGATCTAACCGCAAGCTTTGGCAAGGGCGTAAATTTAGAGCCTAAGGCCGAGCAAGAAAAGGCTAAGTGATGTTTTCTAAATTTTTCATTGACCGCCCGATATTCGCCACCGTCGTATCTATCATCATAGTTATCGCGGGCACGATGGCGATAAAGGGGCTTCCTATCGAGGAGTATCCTAAGCTAACCCCGCCTCAAATTTCAGTTAGCGCCACCTACACGGGCGCTGACGCCCAAACCATTGCCGACTCCGTAGCTAGCGCGATAGAAGATCAGATAAACGGCGTAGAAAACATGCTCTACATGCAAAGCACCTCAAGCTCGAGCGGCTCGCTAAGTATCAATGTTTATTTTAAAATCGGCACCTCAGCCAAACAAGCCACGATCGACGTAAACAACCGCGTCCAAGCCGCGCTCTCAAGGCTACCCCAAGAGGTGCAAAACATGGGCGTAACCGTGCGCGAACGCAGCGGCTCGATCCTAGAGGTTATAGGCTTTACCAGTCCGAAAATGAACTCTATCGAGATGTATAACTACGTAAATTTAAACATAGCAGACGAGGTTAAAAGGGTTAACGGCGTGGGCGATACCGTGCTAATCGGCAGCAAAGAGTACTCGATGCGAATTTGGCTAAAGCCCGATTTGCTCGCCTACTACAAGCTAACTCCTAGCGACGTAATCGCTCAAGTAAAAATCCAAAACAGCCAATACGCCGCCGGCAAAATAGGCGAGCAGCCCTCAGACGGCGACAATCCTTACGTTTATTCCGTTCGCTCGGACGGTCGTCTAAAAAATGCGGCGCAGTTTGGCGATATAGTAATCAAAAGCGCCGACGGAGCGGTGCTAAAGCTAAAAGACGTAGCGACCGTGGAGCTAGGAGCGGCCAGCTACGCATCTGACTCGATGCTAAACGGCCAAGACGCCATCCCGCTTTTAATCTTTATGCAAAACGACGCCAACGCTCTAGCTACGGCACAAGCTGTAAACGCAAAGCTTGACGAGCTAAGTAAAAATTTCCCGGCGGGCTTTAAGCACACGATCGCATATAATCCGACCGAATTTATCGAAGTTTCTATCCAAGAGGTTATAAAAACTTTCATCGAGGCCATGATCCTAGTTATCATCGTTATGTATATGTTTTTAAGGAGCTTCCGCGCTACTATCATCCCGATGCTAGCCGTTCCAGTGTCCATCATCGGCACTTTTGGCGGACTATACGCGATGGGATTTAGCATAAATTTGATCACGCTTTTTGCGCTCATACTTGCTATCGGTATCGTCGTGGACGACGCCATCATTGTTATCGAAAATGTGGAGAGAATTTTACACGAGGAAAAAGACATCACCGTCAAAGAAGCGACCTATAAAGCGATGGAGGAGGTGCAAACGCCAGTCATCTCTATCGTTCTCGTTCTCTCGGCCGTTTTTATCCCCGTTTCTTTTATGGAGGGCTTTGTCGGCGTGATACAGCGCCAGTTCGCGCTCACGCTGGTTACTTCGGTTTGTATCTCGGGCTTTGTCGCGCTTACGCTTACTCCTGCGCTTTGCGGCGTTATGCTAAAAAAACAAGAGAGCAAGCCGTTTTGGTTCGTGCAGAAATTTAACGACTTTTTCGACTGGAGCACGAAAATTTTCACCGCGGGCGTCGCAACGGTGCTTCGCCACGTTATCATCAGCCTTATTTTGATAGGCGTAATGGGTTTTGCGACTTACGAGCTGTTTAAAAAAGTTCCGAGCGGCCTCGTACCGTCCGAAGATAAGGGCGCGTTGATGGTTATCACTTCGCTGCCGCCGTCGTCAAATATGCTAAAAACCAAAAAAGAAGTTCAAAATATCAATCAAGCCATCCTTAGCAACCCAAATGTCGAGTTTATGATGAGTTTTGCGGGATACGATATGCTTGCGGGCGCGCTTAGAGAAAACTCAGCCATCAGCTTTGTCAAGCTAAAAGACTGGAGCGAGAGAAAAACGCCAGATAGCCAAGCAGGCGCGCTAACTGGGCCTTTTAACGGTATGCTTTGGGGCTCGAAGGAGTCGATGAGCTTTGTCGTAAACGTCCCGCCTATCATGGGTCTTTCGATGACGGGCGGCTTTGAGATGTATCTGCAAAACAAAAGCGGCAAAACCTACGCCCAGATCGAAGCCGACGTAAAAAAAGTAGTCGCCGCGGCAAACGCTCGCCCGGATCTAACCAGCGTGCGCTCGACGCTAGAGACTAATTACCGCCAGTTTAAAATCGACGTCGATAGGCAAAAAGCCCAGATGTTTGGCGTGAGCGAGAGCGAAATCTTTAGCGCGATAGGTTCGACTTTCGGCTCTTACTATATCAACGACTTTAGCCTTTTCGGTAAATCCTACCGCGTCTATGCCAGAGGCGAGGACCGCTTTAGAAACAACCCCGAAGACTTGCGTAAAATTTACGTCCGCTCAAAAGGCGGCGAGATGATACCACTAAACTCTGTCGCCACTCTAACTAGAATTTTAGGCCCGGATATCGTGGATAGATTTAACCTTTTCCCGGCGGCTAAGATCCAAGGCGACCCGAAACCTGGCTACACATCGGGCGATGCGATAAAAGCGATACAAGAGGTTGTCGAGCAGACGCTAAATATGGAAGAATACTCCATCAGCTGGGCGGGCACGGCGTATCAGGAGGTTAGCTCGCAAGGCACGGGCTCTACTGCGTTTATATTCGGTATGATTTTCGTGTTTTTGATCCTAGCGGCGCAGTATGAGCGCTGGCTCATCCCGCTAGCCGTTATCACGGCCGTTCCGTTCGCGGTTTTTGGCTCACTAGTCGCCGTTTGGGCTAGAGGGCTAACAAACGACATTTACTTCCAGATCGGACTACTGCTTCTCATCGGTCTATCGGCTAAAAACGCGATCCTCATCGTAGAATTTGCGATGCAAGAAAGACTGGCGGGCAAGAGCGTATTTGACGCAGCCGTTAATGCAGCCAAACTTCGCTTCCGCCCGATCGTCATGACCTCGCTCGCATTTACCCTGGGCGTTTTTCCGATGGTTATCAGCACGGGTGCTGGCGCTGCGTCTCGCCACTCTCTAGGTACGGGCGTGATCGGCGGCATGATAGCGGCCACTACGATAGCGATATTTTTCATACCGATGTTTTACTATCTACTAGAAAAGCTAAACAACAAAGTCTGGGACAAAAAACCAAGCGGAGCACAGGAGGTCAAAAATGTATAAAATTTTAACTTTAGCCGCGGCGCTATTTTTAGCTGGCTGCTCGTTTCGACCCGAGATCCCAGAGGTCGATACGAAATTTGAATCTACGTATAAATTTGAAACTAGCGACATCAGAGACGAGTGGTGGAAGGAGTTTGGCGACGAAAATCTAAATGCCCTCGTAGCTAGCGCGCTAGAGAAAAACACCGACCTTCGCACGGCTTATTTAAATTTACAAAAAGCCGCCGCAAGCCTAGGCATCTCTGAGGCAGATCTTTTTCCTAGCGTAAATTTAAACGTCGGCTACACCAAAGCAAAAAGCAGCGGCGAAACCTACACCAAACAGCCTCAAACGCGCTACCGAACCTCGCAGGTAAATTTGGGCCTTAGTTATGAGATAGACCTGTGGGGCAGAGTGAGAAACAGCGTCGAGTCGGCTAAAGCCAGTCTAAACGCGACCAAGCTCGACTACGCCACCGCGCGCCTTAGCATAAGCTCTAGCGTGGCTAAAAGCTACTTCGCGCTCGTGGCTCTAAATATGCGCGAAGCCGTGCTAAAAGACACGCTAAAAACCTACGAGGAGACGCTAGCGCTTCGCAAAACGCAGCTTGATCTAGGCGGCATAAACGAGACGACCTATCTACAAAGCAAAGCCGCCGTCGAAAGCGCAAAAGTAAGCCTGCTAGAGGTGCAAACCTCGCTGTCTCAGGCTCTAACGTCCGTAGCGATACTAACGGGCAAATCAAACGACGAGATCCTAAGCGGCGCCGTGCAGAGCGCTAAAATGCTACCTAAAGAGCCTGAAGTGAGTGCTGGCGTGAGTGCGGACATACTACTGCGAAGGAGCGACGTAGCTAAAGCATACGCCGATCTAAACGCCACTAACGCGCTAATCGGCGTCGCAAAGGCCGATTATCTACCGTCCATCTCGCTAACGGGACTTTTCGGATTTTCTAGCGTGGATTTTGAAAATATCTTTATCAGCAACGCAAACACGTGGAGCATAGGCGGATCTTTGGTGCAGAAAATTTTTGACTACGGCAGAACCAAAAACAACGTCCGCATGGCAGAAACCAACGAGCAAATCGCGGCCGTAGCCTACGAAGCGGCAGTCAAAAAAGCCCTGGGCGAAGTTAGAGACGCGCTAAATAATCGCAAAAACGCCAAACTAACGCTAAATCAGGTCAAAGAACTCCTGCACTCGCAAGAAAAAATCTATAAGCTAGCCAAGGATCAGTTTGAAGAGGGCTATACGGGGCACCTGGAGCTACTCGACGCACAGCGCAACCTACTATCGGTTAGACTACAAGTTATCGCGGCGAATTTGAGCCTCATCGACTCGGTCGTTGACGTTTATAAGGCATTTGGCGGTGGATTTAAAGCCGAATAATTTTATTTTTTGGCGGAGATTCTCCGCCTCTTTCTTTTTGAATTTCCTTTTGCTTTTTGGTTTTAAATTTGACGCAACGTCGTCTGTAGATTTTAAATATTTCGCTCGTTTTATTACCGCAGCTTATCTTGTTTTATGCCTTCAAATTTCAAAATTTGGCGCTTGCTTTTGCTATTCGCGCGACTCCCATAAACCTGTTTTTAGGCGCCTGATACTTTGGATAAATTTTCGTTGCGACTTTTGAGATAAATTTGCATTCAAAGACGTAAGTTTATTTCAAATTTTGAATAACGCGGCAAGTCGGTCAAATTTACATCATTTTATCCAGAGTACACATTTTGCGGATTTTACGAATTTTCCGTTTCAAATTTACTGTTTTGGCAATATTTGCAAGCAAGAAGGCAAATTACGATCAAAATTATAGAGGTATTTCGAGATCAAATTTAGCGCAAACACCCGCCGCTAAATTTCATTTTTAATTTTAGCAAGCGGCGCGAAAGTACTGTATTAGAGCAAAATCGGCCCAATTTAACGTTTCTGATGTTTTAACCGCCAAGCAAAATTTGCAACGCGCGAAGATTTCGCAAATTTACATTCTTAAATTTGACGTAGCGTAAAAAACAGGTGCGAAAATTTGAAATTTACAAGTCGAAATTTGGCTAAATTTGTACCCTACTTCACAAAAATCATAAATTTGACTCAAATTTAGACGTGAAATTTTACTCTTTGTCGGTTAAAATTTGCACGATAGTTTCGGGCAAAACTTCATGCTCTATCGCGTGGATTTTTGCTTCAAAATCCTCAAGGCTCATTCCCGCGCTCTTTTCAAACGCGCGCTGAGCGATGATCTTGCCGCCGTCTAGCTCCTCGCCCACCCAGTGCACGCTCACGCCGCCTACCTTCATATCGCTATCAAAGCTCTCTTTTATCGCATGCGCGCCCTTAAAAAGCGGCAACAGCGACGGGTGTAAATTTATCGCGCGAACTTGGCTTGTAAAAACGGGCGTGAGGATACGCATAAAGCCTGCAAGCACCGTTAAATCGACGTTTGTGCGTTTGATTTCCTCTACGACCGCGGCGTCAAATTCCTCGCGCGATGCAAAATTAACATGCTCGATGACGACGCTTTTTAGGCCGTATCTTGCGGCTTTTTCTATACCGCCGGCGTTAGCTTTGTTAGTTAGCGTTAGCGCGACTTCGATCCTGATTTCACCAAAAACCTTGCCGTGCAGCCTCTCTAAAATCGCCTCTAAATTCGAGCCGCCGCCGCTAAATAAAACCGCTATTTTTTTCGTAAGCATTTGAGTCCTTTGATGACGTCCGCGGCCGTGAGCGCGTAGTCGTTGATTTTGATTTCTCGGGCGGCTAGAGCGTGAGCTAACGTACCCGAGATCGCGGCGTTTAGCGGGTCGTAACCCTGCGCGAGCAGTCCCGCGACGATACCGCTTAGCGCGTCTCCGCTGCCGCCTTTTGCTAGCGCAGCGCTGCCATGCGTCATGACGTAACCCTCGCCGCCTTGCGCGATTAACGTATTTGCGCCCTTTAACACAAGCACGCATTTAAAATTTCGGCTAAAAATTTGAGCGAGTTTGAAGCGGTTTTTTTGCACTGCGCTGGCGTCAAATTTGCCCAGATTTGCAAGCTCTAGCAGGCTCGCAAACTCTTTTGGGTGCGGCGTTATCACAATGTTTTTGCTGTTTAAAAGCTCAAGCGTGCGCGGCTCGTAGCAAAGATCGGCGTCGATAACGAGCGCGTCTTTTGTTTTTAGCTCGCTAAATAGCTCGTCTTTTTGTGCCTCGTTAAGCTCGCCAAGCCCCATTCCGACGGCTCCGACTCGCATTTTAGGCGTTATGCGTGCGCTTTGCATCAAAACGGGCTCAATATTTAAATTTTCGCCCACGACGCTAACGAGTCCCGCACCGATAGTTAGCGCAGCAAGTCCCGCTATACGCGCTGCTCCACACTTTTCGCCGCTAACGACAAACATGTGGCCAAAGTCACCCTTGTTAGCGTTTTGCTTAGTGCGAAAGGGCAAATTTAAATCGCTTTTCCCAAGCTTATAAAAGCTCGTCCCCGCCTCGTAAAGCTCGCGAGAAAGGCCTAAATTTGCGACTTTTATGCGTCCTACGAAATCCTTTGCAAAGTCGCTATAAAGCGCTAGCTTTAACGCACCCATGGTCACGGTCATATCAGCCTTAAAAATCGCTCCTTGCGACAAACCGTTTTTATCAAGCCCGCTTGGGATGTCGCAGGCGAGCTTGTAGCCGGGCTTTGCGTTTAGCAGATTTATCAAATTTATCGTTTTTTCGTCTAGCTCGCGGCCAAGGCCAGTACCGAAAATACCGTCGATGATGCAGTCAAATTCGCCGCATTCCGTAAAATTTGAGATCAAATTTACGCCGCACTTTAGCGCTCTGGTTAGCTCTGTTTTTGAGGTTTCGTTTTGTTTGTCGCCGGCCAAAAAAGCATAGCAATCAAATTTATCTTGCAAAAGCCGAAGTGCGGCGAGTACGTCTGCGCCGTTGTTTCCGCTGCCGACTACGCCTAAAATTTTACGTCGTTTTTTTGAGCATTTTTTAAACCTAGTTCGCACGGCGTTAGCTAACGCGTTAGCCGCGTTTTGCATCAAAATTTCGGCGCTAAGCCCAAACTCGCTCATGGCTCTAGCGTCAAGCTCTGCCGTATCCCAAAATAGCTTTTTCATACGCCCTCCTGCTTCACTCGGTAGCTCAAAGCCTCTAAAATATGTGGCTTTTTGATGATGCGCGAACCCTCGATGTCGGCGATCGTGCGAGCGACTTTTAGGGTTTTATTGATGGCGCGGCGGCTGAGCGAAAACCTCTGCGTTGCATTATCTAGCACGCCGCTCGCCTCGTCGTCGCAAATGCAAAATTTAACTATCTCTTCGTCGCCAAGCTTGCCGTTTAGCTCGCTTTGAGCGCGCGAAATTTGCGTCTCAAACACGCGCAGCACGGTCTGCCACATTGCTTCGCTCGTGACGTCGCTTTTGTCGCTTGCAGCCACCTCGTCCATCTGTACGTGAAGGTCGATGCGGTCTAGTACGGGTGCCGAGATACGAGATTTATAGCGCTTGATCTCGAGCTCCGAGCATTTGCACTCTAGATTTTTTGAGAGTAGATTACCGCATGGGCAAGGGTTCATAGCGGCTACGAACATAAATTTGGTCTCATACGTGACCTTTGAATTTACGCGCGAGATGTTGATTTTATAGTCCTCCAGCGGCTCGCGCAGGCTCTCTAAAATTTGCGGCGCAAAGTGCGGAAGCTCGTCGAAAAATAGTATCCCGCCGTTAGCTAGCCCAACCTCGCCGATCCTAGCCGAGCTCGATCCACCGCCAAATATCGAGCTGCGAGTGCTCGTATGATGGGGCGAACGAAAGGCGCGGAGTGCGGAAAATTCGCTCTCCTGCTGATTTAGCGAGCTATAAGCGCAGCTGAGCAAAATCTCATCCAAGCTTTGCGGCGGCAAAATGTATCGCAGGCGCTTGGCGCTCATGCTTTTGCCGCATCCGGGGCTTCCCTCAAAGATAATATTGTGCATACCGCAAGCGGCCACCAGGCAGGCTCTTTTTGCCCTACTCTGGCCTTTTACGTCGCTAAAATTTAGCTCGAAATTTTGATTTTTTACGAAGCTTTTTTCGCCGATTTTGATCAAATTTGAAAAAAGCGGATGAACGGCGCCAACTCTGCACGAAGCAGCGAATTCGGGCTCTAGGAAAAATTTGATCGCCTCGGCTAAATTTGAAACGGCGTAAATTTCTAAATTCGGTATCGCGCCCGCTTTTTGCGCTATCTCTTGCGGGATCAGCACGCGAGAACCCGGCGCTTTCGCGCTCAAAAAAAGCAAGATAGAAAACAGGCTCGCCGTACTTTTGACGCCGCCGTCAAGCCCCAACTCGCCGAATGCAAAAATAGGCTCGAAGTCGCGCTCTTTTTGCAAAGCGATTAAAAGCGCGATGGGTAGGTCGAAGTGGCTACCGGATTTTGGCATGTCGGATGGGGATAAATTTATGATGATTTTTTGCGCGGGAAAGGAGAAATTTAACGATAAAAGCGCTGATTTTACGCGCTCGGCGCTCTCTTTAATAGAAGCTCCCGCAAGACCAACGATATTAAGTGCGGGCAAACCACGGTTAAAGCTGGACTCGACGTCCACAGGCCGTAATTCGTCATTATAGGTGGCGCATTTTAGGGCTTTCATGCGTTTTTTTGCTTTTTATACTCTTTGTCAAATTTTTTGCGTTTGTTGTAGCCGATGCGCTCGATAAAAAGGTGTCCGTCGAGATGATCCATCTCGTGCTGGATCGCGACCGACAAAAGCCCATCCGCCTCGAGCTCTTTACGCTCGCCGAAGCGATCTTGATACTCAAGCGTTATAAACTCGGCTCTTTTTACGTCCTCGTAATATCCAGGTACGCTCAGGCAGCCTTCTTGGTAGATTATCTCCCCCTCTTTGCGTAAAATTTTGGGATTTATGATTTCTAGCAGATCCTCTTTGCGCTGTTCTTTACTCTCTTCGTCTACTAAATTTACGATCAAAATTCGCTTAGCCTCGCCCGTCTGGATAGCAGCTAGTCCGATGCCGTTTTTAGCGATCATCGTTTCATACATATCGTCTAAAAATTTATGCAGTTCGTCGCCAAAGACTTTAACTTCAAGCGATTTGACGAAGAGTTTTTTGTTCGGATAGGTTAGGATTTCTAGTATCATTTTTCAGTCTTGTCCTCTAGTACCAAAAAGTGTTCGCCGTCTCTACCGGTGTTTACAAGCGAATCAAGCGCCAAAGAAAGCATCTCCTCGATAGTTTTTGTCATGTTTAGATCAAAAGTGACCACTTCCATATCAAACTCGTATTTCTCTCCATTTAGCATGAAAGAGGTGTCATAAAACATATCGGTTATACGTTTGCAGGCTTTTTGTGCGCCGCTTATGTCGGTATGCTTCATCAGCATAGCAAAACATCCTCCGCCGTAGTGCGACAAGATATCGCTGCGCCTCGACGTGCGAAGTAACATGCGAGATATATTTTTTAAAACGGCCAGCTTACCTTTTGACCCGATACCGTCCAGCGCGCTATCCTTTGGTTTTAGCAACATTACGGAGGATTTATAGTCGTATTTTTTTATATTTTCAGACTCGATACCGAGCGTCTTGAGGAAAAATTTTCTATTATATACGTCAAATTTTTCATCATATATAGACTGTTCTTCAACCAGCTTAAAAACCTTACTAATCTCTTCGTAGCTCGTTTTGATAACTTCGATATGCTTGTCCATTAGCGAATTTAGCTTGTTTAAGTCTTCGTTAAAAGAGTTAAAGACGCTTTGTATCGTGATCAAATTTACATTTGGATCTAGGCTTTCCGAGCGTTTTTTGATGATAGTTTTTAAAACTCCCAAATTTTTATAGATGAGCGCAACGGCCTGAAGCATGCTTTTTATCTGCATAAAGCTATTTTTGACCTCGCGCTCGATATTGATTTGTCTATCGTCCTCGAGTTTGCCGATCTCGTCTTCGATCTTTATGATCTCGCCGACCTTTTTCTTAAAATCATCAGACTGCTTTTCGAGCATCTTTTCAAAAAAAACGGTGTAGTTTTTCGGGATCGAGGGGATATTTTCCTCGGTAAGTTCTTTTATAATCGCCTCGGAAAAACCGTAGATGTTAAACTCGTCCTTTTTGGCTTTTGCGCCTACTTTTTGAGTAGGCGCGCTATTTGCCGCTACGTTTTCGCTTTTTTTGTTGTCTAACTTTATCAAATTCTACTCTTTACTTAAAGCTTTTCTCCAAAACTTTATCTATAAGCCCGTACTCTTTGGCTTCGACAGAGCTCATGAAAAAGTCCCTGTCGGTATCTTTTTGGATTTTAGCTAGTTTTTGACCCGTATTTTTAGCTAGGATCGCGTTTAAAATTTCTTTCATACGCAAGATTTCCTTCGCCTGGATCTCTATATCCGTCGCCTGTCCGCGCGCGCCGCCTAAAGGCTGGTGGATCATAATACGCGAATTTGGCAACGCATAACGCTTGCCCTGCGCGCCGCAGCTAAGCAAAAACGCGCCCATAGACGCCGCCTGACCTATACAGATCGTGCAGACGTCAGGCTTGATGTAGTTCATCGTATCGTAAATGCTAAATCCGCTCGTTATCACGCCGCCCGGACTGTTTATATATAGATATATGTCTTTGTCCGGATCTTCGGCCTCTAAAAACAGCATCTGAGCCACGATCGCAGACGCCATGCCGTCCTCGATCTCGCCACTAAGCATTATTATGCGGTCTTTTAGCAGGCGCGAGTAGATGTCGTAGCTTCTCTCGCCCTTGCTCGTGCGCTCGATGACGTAGGGGATGTAGTAGCTCATTACTCCGCCTTTTTCTCTTTCTTATCGCTCTTTAGCGCAAACATCTCGTTAAATAGCCTCTCCTCGATCATCGACATTTTGATCGCAGGTAAAATTCCTTGATTTTTATAGTTTTCAAGGTGCTGTTTCGGATCTACACCCGAGCGATATGCCTCAAAGTACACCGCTTGGATCAGCTCTTGGTCGCTTACTTTGATATCTCTGCGGCGCGCTAGCTCGTCTATTATAAACGTCAGCTTCACGCTTTTTACCGCGTCGTCGCGGTATGTCTCGCGCTGTTTAGTTAGAGCGTCTTTGTCCTCTCTAAATTTAGCCATCTGCTCAGGCGTAAAGTTGCTCCAAGCGCTGCGGAATTGCATATCCATCTCTTGCTCTACGATGTTTTTCGGCACGTCGAAGTTAAATTTAGCCACGATCGCGTCGGCAAATTTAGGCTTTAGCTCCTCGTTTACGTTTTTAGCGTGCTTCTCGGCTTTGATCTGCTCTTTTAGTCTCTCTTCAAACAGCTCGACGCTTACCTTTTCCTCGCCCGGCATGATGCGTTTTAGTGTCTCTTCGTCGATCTCTTCAGGCACTTTTTTACCTTGGATTTCGTGTAGTTTTACTTTAAACGTCGCGTCTTTGCCAGCGAGGTGCGCAGCGCCGTACTCGGCAGGGAATTTAACCTTCACGTCGCGCTCTTCACCGACTTTTAGCCCGATCATACCGTCCTCAAAGCCCGGTATAAACTGGCCCGAGCCGATTTCTAGCAGGTAGTTTTCGGCTTTGCCGCCCTCAAACGCCTCGCCGTCCACGAAGCCCTCGAAGTCAAATTTAGCAAAATCGCCCTTTTCAAGTACGGCTTTTTCTATTTTTTCTAGCGGAGCCATCATTTTTAAAATTTCATTTTTTCTCTCGTCGATCTCTTTTTTGGTTACGCGCGGAGTGCTGACGCTTTCTATCAGCTCCTCGTAGCCGTCGATGTTTATAACGGGTTTAAACGAAAGCTCGATCTCAGCGTCTATCTCGTTCTCGCCTCTATCAAATTTAGTCACGATCGGCTCGCCGATAACCTCTTCAAATTTTCTATTTAGCTCTTTTAGTCCAGCATCTATCACGTCTTTTAGTGCGTCTTGCTCGGCATCGGCAGTTAGTTCTTTTTCGTAACGTTTTAGCACTACGTTCACAGGCACTTTGCCCGCTCTAAATCCGTCTATTTTCATATTTTTCGCAGCTTTTTTAGCAGCGTTTTCGAGTTTGGCTTTTACGTCCGCGCTCGGTATTTTCGCACTTAGCGAAGCATTTACGGCGTCGATCGCCTTGGTTTTGATTTGCATTAAATTCCTTTAAAAAATAAAAATTTCCTAGAGTGTAGCAAAATTTTCCTTATTCATAGTATAAATTTAAGCGAGCGAAAGGCGAATTTAAGTAAAATCATTTATCAAATTTAAATAGTGAAATGAATCAGGAACGCAAATGCAAGAAAATTTAAAAAATGAGAATTTAAAAAAAGAAAAGTTTGAAAGCTGCGTCGAGCAGATGCTAAATTTAGTCGGCGAAGACCCGAACAGAGAGGGGCTGGTTAAAACTCCCGAGCGCGTTTTTAAAGCTTACGAGTTTTTAACGAGCGGCTACTTTCAAGACCCCAAAGTCGTGCTAAACGACGCGCTGTTTGATAGCTCAAATAACGAAATGGTGCTCGTGCGCGATATCGAATTTTACAGCCTTTGCGAGCATCATTTGCTACCGTTTTTCGGGCGCGTGCACGTGGCCTACATCCCAAATCACAAGGTCGTAGGCCTTAGCAAAATCCCACGCATGGTAAATATCTTCGCTCGCCGCCTGCAAATCCAAGAGCAGCTCACCGAGCAGATCGCAGAAGCCGTGCAAGAGGTCATCAAACCAAAAGGCGTTGGCGTCGTCATCGAGGCGCGCCACATGTGCGTGGAGATGCGAGGCGTGGGTAAGATCAACTCGACCACTACCACTTCGGCGCTGCGAGGATGTTTTTTAAGTAGCAGCGAGACTAGGCGCGAATTTTTCTCTCTCATAAATTCGCACAAAGAAGTGAGATTTTAGTGAATTTAGATAGCTTAAAATCAAAACTGGGCGCAAATTTATCGCTATCTAGCGTCTTTGGCGTGATAGAGCGAATTTCTGCTACGACGATAGAGATCTCTGGCCTGCGCCCCAGTATCGGCGACATCGTGCAAATTTGCGCTAAAGACAAGAGCAAGAGCGGACTAGCGATGGTGACCGAGGTGCGGCAAAATACCGCGCTAATCTCGCCTTTTGGCTTTGTAGAAGGCTACAAGATCGGCGACTTCGTCTATCAGAGCGACCAAGGTATGAAAATCCCCGTCGGCGACGCTCTTTTGGGGCGCGTAGTCAATCCTTTTATGAATCCAAAAGACGGCAAAGGCGCGATTACTACGACCGAGTACGCTCCGATCATGCAAGCTCCGATCGATGCGATGAAGCGCGGACTGATAGATGAAATTTTTAGCGTCGGGGTTAAAAGCATAGACGGACTACTAACCTGCGGCAAAGGCCAAAAACTTGGCATTTTCGCGGGTTCTGGTGTAGGCAAAAGTACGCTCATGGGCATGATCGTGAAAAACTCGCAAGCTCCGATCAAGATTGTCGCGCTCATTGGCGAGCGCGGCCGCGAGGTGCCGGAGTTTATCGAGAAAAATTTGCACGGCGATCTAAGCGGCACCGTCGTCATCGTAGCAACTAGCGACGATAGCCCGCTGATGCGAAAATACGGCGCCTTTTGCGCGATGAGTGTGGCCGAATACTTCAAAAACCAAGGTAAAGACGTGCTTTTCATCATGGATAGTGTGACGAGATTTGCCATGGCACAGCGAGAGATCGGGCTGGCGCTGGGCGAACCGCCGACATCTAAGGGCTACCCGCCATCCGTGCTAACCCTACTGCCTCAGCTCATGGAGCGTGCGGGCAAAGAGGAGGGCAAAGGAAGCATAACGGCCTTTTTTACCGTGCTAGTCGATGGCGACGATATGAGCGATCCGATAGCCGATCAGAGCCGCTCGATCCTAGACGGCCATATCGTGCTTAGCCGCGAGATGACGGACTTTGGTATCTACCCGCCTATAAACATCCTAAACTCTGCCTCGCGCGTGATGAGCGACATCGTCAGCAAAGAGCACAAGGCAAACGCGACTAAATTTAAACGCCTCTACTCGCTACTAAAAGAAAACGAAGTCCTGCTACGTATCGGCGCGTATCAAAAGGGCAGCGACAAGGAGCTAGACCTCGCCATCGCAAAGAAAGAATTTATCGATAAATTTTTAAAACAAGACGCCGAAGAGGGCTTTAGCTTTGAGCAAACGCAAGAGCTACTTGGCGGAGTGAATGCGTAAATTTGGTGTAAATTTACGCTTTGATATCGATCGTTTTATTACTAAATTTGTAGCCATCAGTTAAATTTATAAACGCCGTTTTTACTTCGTTTATGTCTAAATTTACGCCGTGTTGCTTTGACATTTTACTTAGAAATTCAAGCATTTCATTTAGTGTGTCTTTTGAGGTTTGAGCTACATTTTTGATAGTTTGCGTATCTAAATTTTGTTGCATAGCTTTTCGCTGTTCGAGTCTCGCTTTTTGGGCTCTTTCTTGCAGCTTTTTAAGCATCTCTTTAAAATCTTTATCCATTTGCTCGAATAAAATTTGTAAAGGGTCTTTTTGGGTGTCTGCCTCTTCTTTCTTGGATGTATTTTTAGCTCTTAGATTGATACTATCAAATGTGCGATGAAATTTTATAAATTCTTTCATTGGCTCACTGAGTGCGTTAAATTCTTCATCTGAAACTCTATCAGGGTCATGGTTTAAAAGCCAAAGCTGTATTTGCTTACTATATTCATCGCCACTTATATTTTTATCACTTGAATGTAAAAAGCCAAGATACGTCGGCTTTCCTTCGGTCGCATGAAAATTTGAATTCAAGATGCCAACTAGTAGCCCGCCTTTCGTAACGGAGCCGTCATCGTTCGTATATCTTTCGCGCGTGGTGTTAAAGTTGAGCCCGTATGCACTAAATTTCTCCTTGCCACCATTTTCACTATCAAATATATCTGTTGATGGTTTTAGCTTGTTGCCATTTGTATAATAATCAATGGTGGAGCGATTGTAAAAAGTAGTAGCTATGGTTTTATTTTTATCCCTTTTACCGTTTTCAAAGGTAGCAGACATATAATCTGCCACAGTACCATATTTTTTAGTGATTTTTAGCGTCTTTTTATCATATTCGTAACCTTGTGGAAATTTTGAGATCTCGTCTGTCGTAAAGCTCTCTTTTGAATTTAGAGTATTTTCATCTACAAGTTGGGTTAATAGCTTATATGCGTTGCCAACTGTTTTTGCAATATCGATTTCTCTAAAAGCAATATAGGAAAGATCCTTATTGGCTCTTACTGCGACGAAAGATTTAATTGTATCTGAGTGAATCTTGTAATCATCTGGTATGCCTGCAGCTTTATTGAATTCGTTCGTAAAGTAGCCATCCTTATCAACCTTGTAGCCTAGTACACTGCCAGTGTCATCGCTCTCATCGGGCTTGGTTAAAATTTCTTTTTGCGTTGTTACGGCAGATTTGATAGTCATATTTTCTGAAGAAAAAGAGGTAAAATTTGAGCTTAGGGCATTAAAATTCATTTTTATCCTTTTAAAGCATTTTATAATATATCGGATATTTTTGGGAATTTTTAATAGGAGGTTGCAAAAATCAGTTTCCTTAAAAATTTCAACTAAGTTTAGGATATTTTTTATCTTTTTTGGTCAAATTTCACCCAAATAGCGTTATATTGCTAAGTTGATAAAGAATTTCAATATATTATCTTTATCAAAATTTGGCTAAATTTGAAAAAATTAACCTAAAATTTTAACCTGAAATTTATAAAATTTGTTATATTATCGTCGCGAAAATAAAAGGGATAAAATATATCCTAATTGATAAAGGTCAAGCGTGAGAGTATATCTAGACAACAATGCCACGACGATGGTCGATCCCGAAGCTTTCGAGCTTATGAAGCCATTTTTCTGCGAAAAATACGGCAATCCAAACTCGCTTCATAGATTCGGCTCCGAGACGCACCCTGCGCTTCGCCGCGCGATGGATCAGCTCTATGCCGGCATAAATGCGAGCGATAGCGACGATATCGTGGTAACAAGCTGCGCCACCGAGAGCAATAACTGGGTGGCTAAAGGCGTATTTTTCGATCATATATTAAATAAAGAAAAGGATCACGTCGTAATCAGCGCCGTCGAACATCCGGCGATTGCGGCGACTTTTGAGTCGCTCAAAAAATACGGCGTGCGCGTGAGCTACGTACCCGTAAATGAAAACGGTCTGCTTGATCCAAACGACCTAAGAAAGCTCATCGACGACAAAACCGCGCTCGTTAGCATCATGTGGGCAAATAACGAAACCGGCACCATTTTCCCGATCAAAGAGTGTGCGGCAATCGCTCACGAGCACGGCGCGCTGTTTCACACCGACGCGACGCAAACCGTGGGCAAGATCAAGATAAACGTGCGCGAGATGGGCATGGACTTTATGAGCTTTTCGGCGCATAAATTTCACGGACCAAAGGGCGTGGGCGGCCTGTATATCAAAGACTCGCAAAAGCTAACCAGCCTGCTTCACGGCGGCGAGCACATGGGTGGCAGACGCAGCGGAACGCTCGACGTCGCAGGCATCGTTGGCATGGCGCAAGCGCTGGAAAATAGCAACAAACTAATCGAGTTTGAAAATTTGCATGTTAGACGCCTGCGCGATAAGCTCGAAGACGCGCTGCTGCAAATCCCTGATATATCGGTCGTGGGAGACCGCGCTCATAGGCTGCCAAACACGATACTAGCCGCGGTCAAAGGCGTCGAGGGCGAGGCGATGCTATGGGATCTAAATCAGGCCGGTATCGCGGCATCTACAGGCTCGGCGTGCGCATCCGAGACACTAGAGAGCAACCCGATAATGGAAGCCATCGGCGCTAGCAGCGATCTGGCGCACACGGCGCTAAGGCTGTCGCTATCGAGGTTTAACACCGAAGAAGAGATCGACTACGCGATAGAGCATATCAAAAAGGCGGTGGTGAGGTTACGAGCTATTTCAAGCACGTACGCCTACAACCCTAACGGCAAGTAACGGCTTGTCTTTTGAGCGCCTTTGAATGAGTTTGAAATTTTCGCCCTGCGGCAGACTATATGTCTAGCCTTGGGACGGAAATTTCCGCGCAACATTCAAATTCATCTCAAAACAAGCGTAGCGTTTTTGCGAAGCAAAATGTTTCTACAAAATACTTCGCCTTATGTTTTGCAGTCAAATTTGAAGTTAAATTTAATTGAAATTTTAGCTTTAAAAGCCCAAATTTGAGTTAAATTTAAAAGGAAGCAGGCGGCCGTATCGCGAGATGGATTTGAATGGTGTAAAGCAAAAATGAGCAAAGCTAACCACGTAGGTTGCAGCAACGATATTTTTGCAAACTCATTCAAAGACGCTCGCGAGACAACGCCTCTAAAAAGGAAATAAAATGGCAAAAAATAATTTAATCGGCGGCTCCATCTGGGACGAATACTCCCAAAACGTCCAAAACCGCATGAACAATCCCAAATTTATGGGCGAGATCACCGAGGACGAGGCAAAAGCAAGAGGCGGCAAGCTCATCGTAGCTGACTTTGGCGCAGAGAGTTGCGGCGACGCGGTGAGGCTATATTGGCTCGTGGATGAGAAAACCGACCGCATCATGGACGCTAAATTTAAGAGCTTTGGCTGCGGTACGGCGGTGGCGAGCTCCGATACGATGGCTGAGCTTTGCATCGGTAAGACCGTGGACGAAGCGGTCAAAATCACCAACATCGACGTGGAAAAAGCCATGCGCGATACCCCGGACGTCCCTGCCGTCCCACCGCAAAAGATGCACTGTTCGGTCATGGCCTACGACGTCATCAAGGCAGCCGCAGCGCAGTACAAGGGCGTGGATCCGGAGCATTTCGAGGACGAGATCATCGTGTGCGAGTGTGCGCGCGTGAGCCTAGGCACGATCAAAGAGGTCATCCGCCTAAACGATCTACACACGGTCGAAGAAATCACGCAATACACCAAAGCAGGCGCCTTTTGCAAGTCCTGCGTACGCCCGGGCGGACACGAAAAGCGCGAGTATTATCTCGTGGACATCCTCGCAGACACCAGAGCCGAGATGGAGCAGGAGAAAAAGCAAGCCATCATCGACGCGCAAGTTTCTGGCAAATTTGACGATGTGAGCTTTGAAAATATGACCGTCGTGGGCCAGCTAAAAGCCATCGAGAGCGTCATAGATAGAGATGTTCGCCCGATGCTGATGATGGACGGCGGTAATATGGAAATCCTCGATTTGCAAAAAGACGCCGAGGGTAAATTTGACGTCTATATAAGATATATGGGTGCTTGCAGCGGCTGTGCGAGCGGTGCGACCGGCACGCTATACGCGATCGAAAACGTGCTTCAAGAAAACCTCAGCCCAAATATCCGCGTTTTGCCTATCTGATCTACTTTATACGGCAAATTTGACGCGGATTATGGCTCAAATTTTTACTAAATTCGGGCGGTTAATTTAGCCGCCCCTACTCTATTTATTTACAAATTTAAACATCGAGTTTAACCTCGCCGTTTTTAAATTTCACTCTTTTATTTCCTTATAAAAGCTTAAGTTACGAGCCAAACAAACAACGGTCGTTATCAACAGTATCGGTATCAGCGGTATATATAGATAGACAAAAATTAATGCCGATGCGTCTCTATGAACAGCCTTGCCTTCCAAAAACAACGAACCCACTGGATAATACAAAACCAGCGTCATGATCGCAAAATTTTCTATCGCAAAAATCGTATTGCTTTTTTCGGGATTTTCGACGAAAAGTTTGCTATACCTGCGCCCCGAAGCAAAAAATGCGCCTACGCAAATGGCGCTAAATATGAACGCTCCAGATAATCCCTTGTCAGGGTTTGAAGATATAATCAAAAAAGCCATCGCAGCAAAGCTCACGAAGGCAAATCTAACTAAAAGATGAATCTGATATCTGAGCTTTAAATTTTTAGGGATTTGCGCCAAGGCTTTGCCGTATTCGAGCGCTTCGGCATCCTCGTCGCTTTGGCCTGGCTCGGTTTCATGGCTCGCGCCCTCAAATTTGCGCTCGGATTCAGCCGCTTCGCTTTGGGCGGCTTGCACTTGGCTTAAATTTTGCCCATTAGTCGTCTCGTCTGCGGCTAGCTCGCTGATTTTCTCTTGCGATTTTAGTACTCTTTGCGGCAGATATACGGTCTCATCGGAGCCAAATTCGTCGTTGGCGTTATGAGATATGATTGCTATAGGAAGCATAATTATTATAATAAAGATCGCCTGCACGGTCGCTTGCGTACTAAAAGCCGCATCCAAAAATAACGCATATAAGCTCGCCGCAATGAAAAAAAGAGCGATGGTTTCAGTACATATCAAGGCAAAGGCCTTACCCTCGTCGCCAAACAAAAATACACTATACCGCTTGCGTCTAGGCGAGCTCAATGAAAAGAGTATTAACGCAACAGACGTAACAAGCGCCACAGCAAATAAAAAAGGTGATGATGGGTGCGTAGGATCTATCAAGAAAGAAAAAAGAAGCACTATAAAAGTTGCGGAAAGTCCGATAAAAAATTCTTACCAAAACGCCAATTATCGTAACTTTTTAAAGCGTCTTGCGGAATTTGACTGATGTCGACGGCGACTTTATCTTTTTGAGTTTGCATTTTTCGCCTCCTTTTTTGTTATTTTAGCCTAAATTCACCTTTTTGCCCCTCAAATTCCGCCCTCAACCCACCTGCCCCAAATTTGAATTTACATAATTTAAATTTTCTATTTCTCCTATCAAAATACCTAAAATTCCGATAATCGTTAATGTAGAATATTTTAGTGACAAA
>NZ_CALIAV010000040.1 GCF_938045625.1 uncultured Campylobacter sp. | reverse complement strand
TATTTTGCGCCTACGCACAGCAAAATCTCTTTGACGAGATCCACGAGATCGACATCCTAGACTGCAACGCAGGCGATCACGGATATCCGTTTGCGACGAATTTCAACCCAGAAATCAACCTGCGCGAAGTGAGCGCAAAAGGCCGCTACTGGGAGCGCGGCGAGTGGAAAGAGACCGAGCCGATGGAGATAATGTTCAAGTGGGACTACCCGAAAGTCGGCGTCAAAGATAGCTACCTGCTCTATCACGAGGAACTGGAAAGCTTAGTAAAAAACATCAAAGGGCTAAAACGAATCCGCTTTTTCATGACCTTTGGACAGAGCTATCTAACTCACATGAAATGTCTAGAAAATGTCGGCATGCTACGGATCGACGAGGTCGAGCATAACGGCGTGAAAATAATCCCGATTCAATTTTTAAAGACCCTGCTGCCTGATCCTGCGTCGCTCGGCCCTCGCACAAAAGGCAAAACAAACATCGGCTGCGTAATCCGAGGGCTAAAAGACGGCAAAGAGCACCAGGTCTATATCTACAATGTCTGCGACCATGAGGCTTGCTACGCCGAGACGGGCGCGCAGGCCGTGAGCTATACGACGGGCGTGCCTGCGATGATCGGCTCGATGATGGTCGCAAAGGGCATTTGGAGTGGCAAAGGCGTCTTTAATATGGAAAATTTCGACGCCAAGCCTTTCATGGATGAACTAAATAAACAGGGCTTGCCGTGGGAGATGATAGAAATGAAACCTGGTGAGAGGTATGAAGTAAAGTAAGATTCTTATAATATACTTGTAATTTAATTTTTTGAACTATATAAACTCTAAAGGGAAAATATGAAACAAAATAAAATATACGAGTATGATGTCGCACTCTCATTTGCTGGAGAAAATAGAGAGTATGTAGAAGAGGTTGCTATTTTTCTTAAAAACTTTGGTGTAAAAGTATTTTATGATGATTTTAAACAAGATGAAATTTGGGGGAAAAACTTATTTGAATACCTTCAAGATATTTATCAAAATAAGGCTAAATACACAATAGTTTTTATTTCCGAGCAATATAAAAATAAAAAGTGGACCAGGCATGAGTATCGATCTGTTCAAGTAAGAGCACTAAACGAAATAGAACAAGAATACATACTTCCTGTTAAATTTGATAATACAGAATTGCCTGGTCTTAATGAAAATTTGGCATATATAAGCGCCAAAAACAAAACACCAAAAGACATAGCTGATTTTTTTATTAAGAAAATTGGATTAATTTTTAATCAAAGATGGTGGGGCAAATGGGAGCGAAATAGTATTGTGCTTAGTAATACAGGCTCTTTGCTTATAAAAGACGTAAAACAAAATGGTTTTATTTTTGATTTAACGGTTCAAAATGGAGCATATTTGGGTATATTGGAAAATGAATATGCTAAATTTATATCAGAAAATGAAGCTGTATTTGAAGAAGATGAAAGTAAAATTAAATTTGTGAAAATAAAAGATGGAATTCAAATAGAGCCAATAAACTGTCAAAATTTGTGTGGCAGAGGTGCATATTTCGACGGTATTTATGAATTTCAAAAGGATATTTTTACATTTTATGATGACATCATAGATGATTTTGTTTTATCAAAAATATATGCATTAATCACTAAAGATAAAAAACATGATTTAGAAAATTATAGTCCAGAATCCAAATGGGAAGATTTTCTAAAATGCTTTGGTAGTAGCAGTGCGTACATTGATAATCTTGATGACTTTAAAGCAACTATAATTGACGCATTTGTTCCAGGATTTTATAGTGACTATGCTGCGATTTTAATGGTAGATGATAATAAAGAAATTTGGGGCGCCTACTCTGATGCAGAAAAAGTATACTACTTTACAACAGAACAAAGATACAAAAATAAAATTCCAAAAACCATAGAAAATTGGGCAAGTCGTTTCAAGACAACTGATATAATTTATTTGGATTAAAAGGAATTTGAGGTTCATAGCAACAAAATTTAGCTACTTTTTGTTACACAACTAGCGCCCCCAAAAATCACCTCACACTCGAATACGCCGCCCTTATAGGCTCTTCAATACAGTAGCGGTATCCTTGCTTTTTGCTATTTTTTGCATGATACTCGCGGACGTTTTCTGCGGGCACGCCGCAAGTGATGTATTGGATAATAGCGCTGTTTTTTGGTTAAGCGCTCGCGGCGTATTTTAATAAATAAATTTAGCCTTGCAAATTTGACTCAAATTTTAATCAAATTCGTAAATTTTCGGTCGCCAAAGCCAGAAATCAAATTTGGCGTCGGCGGGCCGAGCTAAATTTTACTTTCTCTTATTTTCGCTTTTTTGTGCGTTTAGCGCCTCAAATTTCTGCTTTAAAATTTTAAAAACCTCGTGCTTTGAGAGCTCGTATTTATCGTATATCACGGCATCGTCGTCGCCGATAGGCTGCATGAGGCCATCAGCCGCGTCGCGGTCTAGCCTGCCTCTTTTAAATCTCACGTTTAAAACGTCAATTTTGCGTTTAGCATCAACCATGCGAATGCCGATTTCTTCGATATCTTTAAAGTAAAATTTGGCGTTTTTGCCACCCTTTTGCACTAAAAATCCGTCGTCATCGATGCTTAGAAAGCTAACCTGAAATATCTTTTTCACGCAAAAAACGGCGCAGATCACGGCAACGACCATCGTAAAAATGCCGGTCCCGCCTATGCCGTAATAAAAATACCCCGCGCACCCCGCCGCAAACAGCGCAATAGCCAAAAATAGCGCGCTTACCGCCCCTTTTTTATTTTCTTTCGTCGTCATTTTTCGCCTTAAATTAAATTTTAAAGCTCATTATATCTTAAGTTATCGATTTTTCGGCATTATAGAATAAAAAACGAGGATAAAGAGGCAAATTCGGCGCAAGCTAACTCGTTCGCGCCGAATTTGAAAGTTATTTTATTTTAGCTTCCAGAGAGATTTCTACGTCGGGATAGCTTTTGCCACCGTGAAACGCCTTAGAAGCGGTAGCGAATTTTGCAAAAGTCTCGTCTAGCTTGAAATCGGCCAACAGATCGATGCCTATTTTAGCTTTTAGCTTACCGCTCTCGACCGTGTACTGCGTTTTGTAGGCTTTGGAGTTTCCTTTGACGCTTACTTCGACTTCAGCTTCGCCCGCTTTTTCGTCGCCGCTTACGGATACGATTTTAGCTGTTATTGCGTTACCGTCAAAGATTATACCGATACGTTTGTCGCGATCGGGAAGCTTTGTATCGATATTTTTAGGATCGATGTTAAACTCAAAGGTTTTTAGAAAATCGGCAAAATTTGCATTTTCCGCGCTTTTAAAGCCAAGATCTTTAAACGTACCCTCGACGGCTGTTTTGTTAGCTAACTTATAACCAACGAATTTGACGCTAGGGTTGCCATCTACACTAAAAGCAAATGCCGAAGCAGCCAAAATAGATGTGACAAGCGCACCTGAAATAATTTTTTTCATACACTCTCCTTAAGATTAAGATTAATAACTAATATCATTAGAACAGGAATTATATAACCCCTATCTTCAAAGAATGCTTAAATTGGATATTTTTTATCCTTTTTTATTAGTAATACCGTTTTTGCAGTACTTATAAAACACATCTAAGAAATTTAGAGCGCAAAAAATACTATAATCGCCGCACTAATTTGCTCCAAATTTAAATTGCTCTTTCCTAAAAAGAGATAAAAAACCGCCGCTTCTACCGTGCTATCCGAAGCCTACACGCTGATAATATTTCCTTTTCGGATACCGCTCGGAATCCTAAAATGTAGTCAAATTTAACTAAGCGGGGTATAATGCTAATGAAATAGCGGCTTTAAGGAGGCGAAATGGGTTTAAATTTGAGCAAATTTTACGCGTTTTTTGCCTTTTTTATCCTGATTTTTGCAGGCTGTGCAGACGAGAAGGGGGGCGCGTTTTTTAACGGCTACGTCGAGGGCGATTATCTTTACGTGGCGCCTAGCGTTAGCGGACGAATCGTAAATTTGAGCGTCAAAGAGGGCGCCACTGTTCAAGAGGGCGAGCCGCTTTTTGCGCTTGAGAGCGCCGAAGCGCTAGCAAATTTAGACGCAGCAAAAGCTAACGTAGAAGCTCTAAAAGCCGAGCTAGCCGACCTTAGCACGGGCAAGCGCCCCGAGGAGATCGAGCGGATAGGTGCCGAGCTAAAACAAGCCAAGGCCGCGCTTTGGATCGCGGAGGCTAACTACGAGCGCGCGAAGTCGCTGCTGGCCAAACATGCCGTTTCGCAAAAAGATTTCGACGCAGCAAAGGCGGAATTTGACCGCGCAAACGCCCTAGTTAGCGAGCTAAACGCTGCGCTAAAAATCGCAAATTTGCCCGCTAGAAGCGAGCAGATAACAAGCCTAAAAGCAAAAATACAAGCGGCCAAAGCTAACGAGCGCGCCGCGCGGTGCAGGCTAGAGCAAACCGCCGTCCTAGCGCCAAAATCCGGACTCGTCGAAGATATATTTTATAAAACGGGCGAGTTCGTCCAAAGCTCGCAGCCAGTGCTATCTCTGCTACCGCCAAATGAGATAAAGATCAGGTTTTTCGTGCCCGCAGGCGCGCTGCCTAGCCTGCGCGAGGGGCAAAAAGCGCGCATTAGCTGCGAGGGGTGCACGGACTTTAGCGCTCGCATCGTAAAAATCGCGTCCGCTCCCGAGTACGCCCCGCCCGTCATCTACAACCAAACCTCGCAAAGCACGCTGGTCTATCTAGTCGAGGCCGTGCCCGAAAATAACGCAACCGCCCTGCACCAGTCGCTGCCGATAAGAGCGAGGCTAGAGCCGTGAACGCGCAAAATATTGCCGCTCAAATTCGGCGTTCAAATTTAGACGAAATTTCGCCGGGGCAAAATTTAAACGCACACAGTAGCAAAATTTACGGCGCAAACAAAGCTCCGTCGCAGACTGAGAGAAAATCAAATTTGAGCGGGTTAAATCCAGCAAACGAGTTAAAAGCGAAATTTTGCAACGCAAATTTACCGTCAAATTTAGCAAACGCCTCAAATTTAACCGCAAGCCAAAGCTCAAATTTGACTCCAAATTTGAGCCCGAAACCGCAGAGCGGCGACTACGCTATCGACGTTAGAGGCCTCACCAAAAAATTCGGCAAAAAGATCATCACGGACGGCGTAGATATCAGGGTCAAAAAGGGCAGCGTGTGTGGATTTTTAGGACCAAACGGCAGCGGCAAGACGACCACGATACGCATGCTTTGCGGCCTTTTAAAGCCAGACGGCGGTAGCGGCAACTGTCTGGGGTATGATTTTCGCAGCCAAAGCGAAGCCATACGCCTAAAAACGGGCTATATGACGCAAAAATTTGGCTGGTACGACGATCTAAGCGTGAGGGAAAATTTGGAATTTATCGCTAGGCTTTTTGCGGTCAAAAACCAAAAAGCCGCCGTAAATCAAATCCTAGACCGCTTAGACCTAGCCCCGCGTCAAAACCACCTAGCGGGCAGTTTATCTGGCGGCTGGAAACAGCGGCTAGCGCTTGCGATGTGCCTCGTGCACGGCCCGGAGCTGCTTTTGCTCGACGAGCCGACGGCGGGCGTAGATCCAAAGGCTAGGCGCGAGTTTTGGGATATCATCCACGAGCTAGCCCAGGATGGCATCACGGTGCTAGTTTCCACGCACTACATGGACGAGGCCGAGCGCTGCCGCGAGCTCATATACATCGCCTACGGCAAGATCCTAGCCCGCGGCACGCAATCAGATATCATCGCCGGCTACGATCTAAACGTCTGGCAGCTAAGCGGAGATAGAGCGGGCGAAGTAGCGTCGCTGCTAGCCTCAAACGCCGCGCTTAGCGTTTCTGCATTCGGTAACGGCTATCACGTAACCTCAAAGGACGAGGCCATGCTGCAAGAGGCGGTTAGAGGCCTAGCGGTACCGCGAGACGAGCTAAACCTAATGCCGATAAAAGCGAGCCTGGAGGATGTTTTCATCCATCTGCTAGAGTTTTATAAAGACGAGCGGTTTTAGGAGTGACGATGAAATTTATCTCGTTTTCTAGAACCGCGGCGATGATCGTAAAGGAATTTCGTCAAATTTTAAGAGACCGCGCGACGCTAGCGATGATCATCGCGATGCCGCTGATGCTGATGCTACTTTTTGGTTACGCGATAAATAACAACCCGCGCCACCTGCCCTCAGCCGTAGTGATCGCAGATGGCGGCGGCAAACTCACCCGCTCACTAGTTAGCGCGATGAAAAATACGGAGTTTTTCGACGTCAAACACGTCGGCGCGGACGCGGACAGAGCTGAAGCCATGATGCAAAGCGGCGAGGCGCAGTTTATTATATATTTTCCGCCGAATTTAGAACGCGACCTAATGCGAGGCCAAACGCCTAAAATTTTAATCGCCACCGACGCCACCGATCCATCGGCAAACTCGGGTGCCGCGGCGGCTCTGCAAATAGCCTTTGAGCAAGCTCTGGCTAGAGACAAGCCCGGCTACGCGCAGCCTAGAGCCGAATTTGAACTACGCGCGCACTCCCGCTACAACCCGGAGCTACTCACGCGCTATCAGATCATCCCGGGGCTCATGGGTATCTTGCTCACGCTAACTACGATCCTGCTAACGAGCATCTCAGTAACGAGGGAGTTTGAGCGCGGCACGATGGAAAATCTCCTAGCCGCTCCGCTGCGCCCGGCCGAGGTGATGATAGGCAAAATTTTACCCTACCTGCTCATAGCCTATCTGCAAGTGGGCGCGCTTTTGCTGATAGCTAGGCTGCTTTTCGGGTTGCCCGCTATCGGCGACTGGGCCGCGCTTTTTACGGCTTGCACCCTGCTGATGCTTGCAAATTTGGGCGTCGGTTTTACCTTTAGCACGCTAGCTCGCAGCCAGCTACAAGCGATGCAGATGACTTATTTTTTCTTTTTGCCTTCGATGCTGCTGTCGGGGTTTATGTTTCCTTTTTACGGGATGCCGGCATGGGCGCGGTTTATCGGCGAGTGCTTTCCGCTGACGCATTTTTTGCGTATCATTAGAGGCGTATGGCTAAAAAGCGCCCAGCTTAGCGATTTTTACTACGACCTGGCCGCGATTTTGGCGTTTTTATGCGTTAGCACGGCCATATCGCTCGCTAGGTATAAAAGGACGCTAGATTAGCCTACTCCGGATCGTCGCTAAACTCGTTATCTCTGAAAATTTTATAAAAATCGATAAGCCAAAGCGCAAACGCTACGGCGATAAGCGTCGCTGGCAGATGTATATAAAACCCGCTCCAAACGTAAGCCAAAAAGCCCCTGCAAATGCCGGCAACGATAACAAGCGCAAAGGCGATCTTGCTCAGGCGTAAAAACTCAAGCTCCTGCCCGCTGTGGCGCAGGCCAGCGATGTTAAAGATAAGCATAATGCTAAAAATAATGCCGTTTAGCGCGATGACGTGCAGCATGTTTGTCTCCAGCCCCAGGCCCAAAATCCCGCTCGCGCCATAACCGACATAAGCCGCCGCCAGTAAAAGCTGCATCAAGTAATAATAAATCACGAAGCTATGGCGCAAAAGCTCCTTGTAGTGCCACTCTTTTAGCTTAGCTAAAATCGCGCTACCGCAGGCTATAGCGGCGAAATTTACCGCCTTGCTGCCTTCAAAAAACAAGCTAACTAACAAAAACGCGCAAACGCTAACGATCGCGATGTTTTTATAAACGAAATTTGGCACAAAGGCCGCGTCTTGCATACCGGGCTCGCGGTTTAGCGCCTCTTTGCCAAGCACCACGCTAACGCGAAAAGATACGAGCAAGATTGCGATTACGTGCAGGTGGATTTGTAAATTTAAAAATCTCTCCTCGCCGCTAAGCAGATAGTAAATCTCAAATCCTAAAATGCCGAGTAAAAATGCTAAAACGCCCAGCTGATCGTCGTTTCTATCAAGCCAGATCATATAAACGCAAAGTCCCGCCAGATACGCCCAAAAAAGCGCCATAAAAAAGTGCGCCGCAAATAGGCTAAAAAACGCGCTAACAAAACTCGCCGCAAAAAAAGAAAACATAGCGTAGGCGTGCTTTTTAAGCCCTCCGCTAAAATTCGTCCAGTCCGTTAGTCCCGTTAGCAAAAATCCCGCATACGCAAGGGCCGCAACCAGGTGCAAAAAGATAAATTTATGCCAGCTAACAAAATCCACGGGCGTGAAAAACACCGCACCGCCCAGCACCGCGCAAACCGCGCTCGTAAGGAAAAAAATTCTCATCGGATGGGTGAAAAAGTCGTTAATCATAATAAATTTTTCCTTTAAAATTTTCATCTATCACGCCGCTAGCGTAGGCAAAATCTCGCTGCGAAAAGGCGCGGTCAAGCTCCAGCTCTCGCTCGATCACCGCGCCTTTGCTCGCTAAAAAGCAAATTTTACTAGACATGCGCGCGGCCTCCATTCTGTCGTGAGTCACCAGCACGACGCTCATGCCCTCCTCGACGCGGCGCGTGACGATGTCTATCAAAATTTCCTTCATATCATAATCAAGCCCCGAAAACGGCTCGTCCATCAGCAGCAAATCAGGCTTTGTCACGATCGCCCGCACGAAAGCAACCCTTTGGCGCATGCCGCCGCTTAGCTCGTCAGGGTATTTTAGCGCGTCTTTTTCCGTTAGTCCAAGCCTAGCAAATAGCTGTAGCACGGTCTTTTCGTCAGGCTCATCCATCACGAGCAGCACGTTTTCGAGCGCATTTTTCCACTCGAGCAGGCGATTTTCCTGAAAGAGATAGGTTGTTTTGTTAAATTTATTGATTATTTTTCCCTTGCGCGGATCGATAAGCCCCGATATCAGACGCAGGATCGTAGTTTTACCGCACCCGCTCGCGCCAAATAGCGTCACCACTTCGCCCGCGCCGACCTTTAAGCTAAAATCACGCACGACCTTGTCGCGTAAAATTTCGTATTCTAAATTTTGAAGTTCCAGCATAGCAAACTACCTTTTCCACGGCATTAGCGTGATCTTTAGCGGCTCGATAACCAGATACTCAAAAAGCATAATGATAGCGATAGTAAGCACGACGTAGGCCATCACTTCGGTGGTATCTAGCATCACGCGCGCGTTTGCGATCTTTGCGCCCATACCGTCGTTCGCGCCCAGCAACTCGCCCATGATGACGATCTTTACGCCCATGCCCACGGCGACGCTTAGAGAGCTGATGATGTGGCTAGTTAGGTGCGGAACGTAAAGATGGCGAATTTTTTTGCAGACGCCTAGTTTATAGGCGTCAAACATCTCCTTTAATTCCTCGCTAACGCTCATCATGCCTACCATCGAGCTAGCAAAGGTTAGCGGCAAAACCGTGATAATGATCGTAAAGATGGTGCTCGCGTTTCCAAACCCAAACCAAAATATAGCTAAAACGATCCAAATAATAGGCGGCATAGAAAGCAGCGTCGTTATCACGGGCTTTAAAAACGCGGCAAAGCTTCTGTACGCGCCGGCAACCAGCCCCAGCGTGATACCGATGGCACAGGCCGTACCGACTCCAACTAGAGAGCGCACGAGAGTGATGTTTATCTCGCTGTTTTTATAGTCGGCCAAAAGCTCGTACGCCCGCACGAAAACGGCCTGCGGAGCCGGGAGTAAAAACTCCCCTCCCAGCTCGCTGCCGATCTGCCAAAGCGCGATGATAAGCGCTATCGTGGCAAGACCGCTAAAGCCGCCCCAAAGGTAGTCCGCGACCTTTAAAAGCGCGCCGCGGTCTTTTTTGACGTTATCGACGAGTATCATAAAAATAGGCTCTTATCAGGCATTTTGCCGCCAAGAAGCTTAGGATTTAGCTCAAAAAGCACCTCAAAAAAGCTCATAAGCTCGTCCGTCAAATCCTTAGCCTTAGTCACGGTCAAATTTGAACGCTCAAACGCATTTGCAAGTGCAGGCTCTGGAGCCGGCAGATACTGCGCGCCGATTTGCGCCGCGCTTTGTTTGTTTTCTAGTATCCATTTTAGAGCGTTTTGCATGTCTTTGTGAAATATCTCAAAAACATCTCTGTTTGCGTTATAGTAGTCTAGATCGACGATGAGTCCGGCCTGCGGGATATACGGCTTGATACCGAAGCTCTCGCCCCAAACCTCAGGCAGCTCAAAGCCCACGCGCACGTCCACGCCCATTTTCTTGCCGCGTAGTATCGCAGCCGAGCTCATCGGCTCGATCGATAGGGCCGCGTCGAAATCCTTTTGCAAAAATAGCCCTATGGCTTCGGGCGGAGTTTGAACGTAGTTGATCTCGATTTTAGAGATATCTATGCCTCGTTTTTTGCAGATGGCGTGTAGCACGAGGTCGGGCATATCGTTTTTAAACGGCATGATTAGCTTTTTGCCGATTAGATCCTCGATGCTTTTGATGCTAGGGTCTTTAACGAGGATGTTTTGAAGGCCGTTGGTCATGATGTTTAGCAGGCCGAAATTCATGCCCTGATTGGCTAAATTTACGCCCACGTTGCTAGGGGCCGCGGTTAGTTTCATCTCGCCGCTAGCCACACCCGCGCGCAGCTGATCGGGGCTGTTCCAGATCCTTAGCTTTATGTCGTGAGTTTTGCTTAGTTCGCCTTGTATGCTCGCCACGGCCAGCATGGTGCTAGGGATCGCGGGCATCCCCCACACGTCAAATCTCTCTTTAGCAAGCAAATTCGGCGCAAAAGCCGTCGCGCCCAGTGCCGCGCCAAGTCCTAAAAATCCTCGTCTGTTCATAGCTTTCTCCTTGTATTAAGATTTTAAATTTTATTTCGTTTCGCTTCGCGGCTCGGTTTTAGGCGTCAAATTTGATCGTAAAATTTAACCGCTAAATTTGACTCGCCCAACCCGCACCGCGAAAATGCTAAATTTACTCGAGGCAAATTTGAGCTTACCTCAACTTATTTTTGATAATTATACCTAAGATTTAAATCAAAAATCTTGATTTAAATCTTGGTTTTTTGTTGATTTGGATTGTTCAATTTGAGCGTTAAATTTAAATACTCAAATTTTTAAAATCCAACTTTTTGCAGCATACTAGCCATGCAACGCGAGAAGATGCCGCGCTGCGTGCGAGTTAGATTTAACGCTACCGCAGTGCAAATTTTAAATTTGCATTTTAAAGGTACGGGTCTCGGCGACCCAAATTTGTAAATTTGACTTCAAAATTTGAACGTAAAACGATAAGGCGAAGTATAGAGCAAAAAGACGAGCCACCCGCTTAAGTTTTAAAAACTAGAGTGGAAGCTAACAAACACCGCCCTCCCCGGCGCATGCACCACCGTATCAGGATCTAGCGCTCCTACGTGCTCGCCACTGATAAACTCGGCGTAATCTTTATCAAAGATATTTGTCACGCCAAGCCTCACGCCCCAGCTGTTTTTAAACTCAAATCCGCCGTAAACGTCCATCGTCGTAAAGCTCTTTGCGGCTTCGCGCTTGTCGATGCCAAAGCCGGTGGATTTATCGAAGTCGCCTCTATTTTGCTTTGCTACGTAGCGTACTGCGGTGCCGATATTGTAGCTGCCAAAGCTCGCGTAGTCTTTGTAATCAAAAGCCAAATTTGCCTCAAACGGGCGAATTTGATAGAGCGGTCTACTGTCGGTTTTGTTTTGTCCATAGTTGTAAAATAGCGATGTTTTTAACCCGAAATTTCGCGCAAAATTATACTCGCCGCGCAAATTTACGCTGTAAATTCTAGCATCGACGTTGCGCGTGATAACGGCGTTTTTATTTATCGGCGCGGCTGCGGCAGAGTGGCGGCGATCGTAGATAACCAGATCCTGCGCGTCGTCTGCGATAAAGTACCCGCCCAGGCTAAAGCTATCCTCGCCCTGACGCGAGCTTAAATAATCTTTATAAAATTCGCTCTTATAAGTAAAGCCCAAATTTACGCGGTTGTGACGCTCGGGCTTTAGCAGCGGGTTGCTCACCCAGCCGTTATCCATCCGACCGTAAAGCGTGTTAAATCGCTCCATGTTGCCGGGTATGCGCTGCAAGCTCTCAAGCGCCGCGTAGTAGCTATCTAGCTCGTTTGGCGTGAAATCGTATTTTAGGCTGGCGCTTAGGCCGTCTTGCTTGACGCTACCGTCAAAATCATAGCCGTAAACGCTGCGGATAAGCCCTTTTACGGTACCCAAAGAAGCAAAAATTGGGGCGGCTGACGGTGGAGCGTAAGCATCGTTTAATCCACGCAAATTTGACCTCATCCAGTCGTAGTTTAGCGCAAGGCTAAGCTTGTGAGCGTCGCTAAATTTATAGCTTAGCGTATCAAAAATCCTCGTTCGCTTATTTGTCACGTCCGCGAACCTATAGCCGTTAAAAACCCAGCCGCTGGGCTGCCTCTGATACCTTTTGCCCTCATGATTATCGTGCTGATAGCTGATACCTGCGAGATTGTGAAAGTCGCCCAAGTCCGCGTCATATTTTAGCTCGGCGTCCACGATTTTTCTATCCAGTTCGACCTTGACCGTCTGCACCGCACTCCTTAGATGATAGTTGTCGGCGTTTCTGCTCACGTCGCGTAGCATTAACTCGAAATTTAGCGTATTTGATAGATCCTCCGCGCCGATGCGAGCGTTAAATTTACCGACGTATCGCTCGGTTTTAACGGCGTCCATGAGATGGTGAGGCTGCTTGTCGTCGTCGATGTTGTCGTGTACGAGCGTAAATCTAAACTCGCTTAGCTCGCTAGGCACGAAACCCACGACCGCGCTTTGCCCCTGCCTGGCGTAGCCGTAGTTCCACTCTCTGCCGCCGCCGTCTTTGTAGCGGTTGGCTTTAGAAAAGTTCGCGTTTAAAATCGTGTAGAAATTTGCGCCGCGGTATTTAAAAAGTCCCGAACCGTAAAACGTCCTGCCGTAAAATCCACCTGCAACGTGAAATTTATCCATAGAATTATCAAGCAAATCCGTCACGAAAAAATAATCATCCCTTGGCGCGCGGTCGAATTGATTTTCAGGAAACGCGCTTTGGGCGATGTTTGGCGTATAAGGCGGCGGAGGCGTAAAATCCTTTACCGGCTTTATGACGTCGGGATTTGCGCCGTTTGCGAGCAGCGCCGTCGCAGCCGCAGCTAGACTGATAGCTAGTCTCATTTAAAATCCTTTATGATAATTTTGATTTTTCCTATCACAATTATATAGAAAAGTATTTGAGTATTTCTTGATTTTCGTTAAGATAAGATTTATAAATTTCGCGCGGCTTAGTTTGTAGACGGCGGTAAATTTGATGTTAGCCGAGTTAAATTTGATAAACGTAAATTTTACGTACCGAGACCCACACCTTTAAGATGCTAAATTTGATTTGGTTAAATTTGGCGTTATGCATTAAATTTAATCTTTCTTGCTAAGGAGAAAGGGGCTTGAATTATATTCTGCTCTGCTTCACGCTTTGCGTTCGCAGCATTTAGGGAAGCAGTTGCGAGCGAAACTAGCAAAATAGCTCCCTTTGGTGTTCACCTTTCTCTTTACTTTGGGATAGGAAGGGGTTCTACTTACGGTCTGCTTGCAGCTACGAGCGAAGTGAAGTAGAGCGTCGCCTTCCTTTGCGTCGTGCTACGGACTCGCAACTGCCGAAGGCAGACCCTCTCCCATACCCTCTCCAACCCCACTGCACGTTAGATGTGGTGACATTGCTTTGCTGATGCAAAGCGTCGCAAATTTAAATTTGTATTTTCAGGGTGCGGGTCTCGGTGTGTAAAATTTGAAGCCGAAATTTACAAATTTGACTTCAA
>NZ_CALIAV010000039.1 GCF_938045625.1 uncultured Campylobacter sp. | reverse complement strand
AATTTTAATCAAATTCGCAAATTTTGGGTCGCCAAAACCAAAAATCAAATTTGACGCCGCCGGCTAGGTCAAATTTCGCTTTTTTATCTGCCGTAAATTTATCCTCAAATTTAAGCCCGTATGTTAAAATCTAAGCTAAATTTAGGAGAAAATATGAAGCAAATCACGATGCAAGAAGCCCTAGATGCGGTAAGCGCGCGATGCTGTAAGGGTTATCGCTACGAAAATGTCGCGCTAAGCGATGAGATAGTGCGCCCATCTGCGAGGTAAAAGGCCTCGTAAATATGGGCTTTGCGGCTACGGCTATCACGGACGCGTCGCTTGAGTATTTAGCCCGTTTGCCTAAGCTTTCGTATTTATCTTTAGAAAATAGCGAAAAAATAAGCGGCGAGGGCTTTAGATACTTTGCGCGGCACGCTAAGCTAAAGCACATCGATATCCAAAACGTCGGCATTACCGACAAGGGATTAAAGGCGATCGCGCAAATTCCTAGCCTAAAATCTTTACGCATCGTAGATACGCGCGTTAGTTTTGCCGGGTTGTTAGCCGTAGCGGACACAAAAATCCTATTTCATATCGGCGGCGAGCGCTTTAGCAAGGAGCAGATCGCTAAATTTGAGCAAGCGCAAAGAGATTTTCAAATCAGCAAAAACAGGCCGGATCCGCAGGATGCCGCTGCGGCGCAAAGCGCGCTTTTGGAGTTTTTCGCGGCTATGAGCGAATGGGAAAAATTTGCCGCCCGCAAGGCTTGCGATGAAAATAAGGACGAGGCGAGGCGTATGCTTGATGAGCTCTTTGCTAGATACTGCACGCCCGCCAAGCGTAGCGGTTATCGCCGCGAGTTCGTATGGTTTTCGCAAGCAGACGGCGGCACCTACGGCGGATACGAGCTAACGGACGTTGAGAGCGAAACGAAAAATAAATTTTACGTCTATGCCAAAGACGGCTACGGTTTTGCGCGGCGTTTTTTGCTCATACGCAAGGACGGACGCTGGCTCGTAGATAAGCAGCAAGACATGGACGGCGGCTGGATGCGGGTTATAAAATGCGCTAGGCGGTTTAACTCGGGCGCTTTTTGGCGTTTGGCGCCTCAAATTTCTACTTTAAAATTTTAAAAATCTCGTGCTTTGGGAGTTCGTATTTGTCGTATATCACGGCGTTATCATCGC
>NZ_CALIAV010000038.1 GCF_938045625.1 uncultured Campylobacter sp. | reverse complement strand
TGAAATGGGTATCGGGTTAAAAGGCATAAAAGATGAAGAGAAAAATAGACCGTTAAAGCTAAGCGGCTGGGCATATCTAGGTAACTACGAAAACTACGAACCTATGCTTGAGGTATTTATAAAATACGACCTCCCTAATGCTCCGACTAAGGAGCAGCTAAAGGAGGCGTATGAGGTGTGCTATAAAGAAAATCAGATAGATAAAAATTTCTATAAACACTACGAATATAATAAAAAAAGATTAGATGAAATTATAATAAGTCAAGGAGAAACTCCTGCAAAAGTAAATCCTGTATTTTTTAACTTTAGGAAAAAACTAAGAATTAATCATTATGAAAAATATTGTCCAGACGAAAATTCTACTTTTACAATTAGAGAATTTATCAGCTGGGCAAATGATAATAAAAAAATGGGCTCTATATCAAGTTTTACAAATAGTTTTGAAAACGACCCGACCAAGGTGATTTACGTAGATAGTAACCGAAGTAAATCTAGTTCAAGCTCGAATTTGAAGTAAATAATCTCGGCGCAAAGACGAAGCCTAAGATAAATTTGAGCTCGCGGCGGCGTAAATTTAGAATTTAGGCGGGTAAATTTGATGAGAACGACCGCAAATTTGCCTGCTAAATTTCAAATTTGACTGAATCTTGTTAACTTCTAAAATCGCGATCGCCGCTTAGTGAGGTTAAATTTAGCGTTGCGGACGGATCAAGTCCAAACTAAAGCATTTTAAGCGACCGCGAAAACCGCCCGAGATAAAAAGGCAAATTTAAAAAGCAGCACACTAGAGTAAATTTGCGCTTACTTCTCGTCTCGTTACAAAAGCTTTGCCGTGCGTCCATTTTTTCGCACTTCTTTGAAGAATATCCGCAGCGCCTTTTGCTCTTTTGCGCCGATTTCGTAGCTGATAAATTTGAGATACCATTTGATATCGTCCGCGCTGATGCCCCTAGTTTGGGCGTATCTGGCGAGGATGTAGTTTGGGATTTTGACATTTGCTCGCAAAAACTCGCGCGCCAGCCGCTCATACGCGCCGCGCCCCTTCACGCAGGAAAATCGCCCGAAAACAAACGGCAACCCCGTCCGCTCGCGCCACGCCCGCCCAAGGTCGTAAAACGCCTCCTCACCCTCCCGCAGATACGCCTTTAGCGCGCGGTCGCCGATGAGCACCTCTCCCTCAAGCCCCAGCACTCCGGCTAGCGCGTTTGAGCTCGCAGACGCAGGGTCGGGACGCGCGACGGTGCCCTTTCGCACGAGCACGCTTTTGACGTCGCCTTTTGCGACGATGCCAAGGCTCACTTTTTTATAGCGTTTTTTGCGGCTTTCGATGCTCGAGACCACAGCGGCGTCGATCCTGCGGCAGCACAGATCGCGGTTTAGTTTGCTTGGCACGCCCTTTTTAAATTCGATGATTTTTTTATCCTGTGAGCTTAGGCGCGAGCGCTTTAAGAATACGTGAAAAGGAAGCAAATTTAGATAATCAATCTTGCCAAAAATCATAAAAACTCCGAATTTATAAGGATTTGCGCTGTTTTAAAACGACCAAAATTTAAAGCCAAATCCTAATGCGTAAAAATTTCATAAAACTAAAATCATCGCCCGCGACAAAAGATACGGTCGCGAGCTTTTCTGCGGTACCGCAAATTTAATCAAATCGCGCCGCAAAATATGCCAGCGCCAAAGCAATGCACTATAAAGGCGCGAGTCTGGCTCGCCCCTATCAAGAAGCGGGAGGCTTGCTCGCCCCTCCGCAAAGACTATAGCGCGAATCCCGCGATACGCCGAGTCGCTCGCATTGTTTGGGAGTCCAAGCCGCCATTTTACGTGGCCAAATTTGAAAAAGCGGCGACTCCGCGCGGGAAATCGCCGCTAGAAAAGCAAATTTAAGCCCGCAAGCGCGCTATTTTGCTTCGTTAAATTTGATATTCGTGCTCTTCAAGCTCGTCGTTTAAGAGCTTCGTAAATCTCGCGGCGTGCGCTTCTATCGCGCTATCTGGCACACCCGGCTCCACGCCGCAGCTAGCAAAGATGCGCCCGTAAACAAGCTCGCAAAAGTCCGCGCAGCACTGAAGCGGTAGCAAAATCTCGTTTAGGGTAAATTTGATCGCGCCGTGCTTGGAGTATTCGCCTAGCCCGCCGCCCGCGCTAACGGCGATTTGCAGCTGTTTGCCAGCGATCTTCGCGCCCTCGCCGTAGGCAAAGCCGCGGCTGAGCACGTAATCGATGTAGGCCTTTAGCATGGAGGGCACGTTAAAGCCCATCATCGGGAACAAAAACACGATACGATCCGCGCGCAAAAACGCTTCCTGTTCGGCTGCGACGTCGATTTTTAGGGCATCGGTGCCGTAAAGTCCCTCTAGGTGGCGAACCTTGACACCCGCGCTTTTGGCGGCATTTACCAGCGCCTTGTTTAGGCGAGAGGCAGCGAAATTCGGGTGAGATAAAACTACTAATGTTTTCATTTTGGCTCCTTTTTTGATAAATTTTAGAGCATTTGCGCTTTTGGGACGTTAAATTTAAGCTGATTAAATTTGCTGATTTTTAAACCTCGCCTCAAAACGCAAAAGTCTTATTTTTGAGAAATTATATCATCAAAAGCCTAAAAACGGGTTAAGGCGGGCGGCTAAATTTTAACTAGCAAGATGCTAGATGGTACGGCCGTAAATTCTCGCTCAAATTTATCTACAAAATCCCCAATCATCTAAGCCGTCAAATTTGCCCTCACTTAAAAATATCAAGGTTCAAATTTAACTCGTCTATGATAGATAAAAGCTCTGAAATTTCCTTTTTTATCTGCTTTACCTCATAAAGGCTAGGCGGTAGCGAAAAGAGAGTTGTTTCAAATC
>NZ_CALIAV010000037.1 GCF_938045625.1 uncultured Campylobacter sp. | reverse complement strand
CAATTAGCAGAGGGTTAATTTTAAAGATTTCTAGGGGGCGGTTAGTGTCAAGCGATCCGCCCCTTTTGGATGTTAAAACGTGGAAATATTACCTCAAATTACCCAAATACTAGCTGAAACGCCTAGCATAGCCATAGACACCGTACGCGCGAGTTTCCTAAAAAACAGAGTAACGCGCAAGCACTACACCAAAATAGAGCTACTTAAAAGCATAGCTAAAGCCCACGGGCTGAAATGGCGAAAAATGCAAGATACCAAAGAGATAAAAATATCCAATCGTTACGAGTTTCGAGGGCTAAAAATAACCGAGCTTTACGAACTCGAAAATCTAAGCATATTTTACGCCACTACAAAAGCCCCGAACGAGTGCCGACAGCGCGCCGTGATTGAGTTTTACGGGTTAAAGCAATATCATAAGCCCGCCCCGCCCTTTGACCTCGTAGCAGAGCTTTTAGGCGCGGTTAATAACGTTTCTAGCGTCGATTTATGTTTCGACCGCCCCGAGCCGTTTAATCTGGACGCATTCGAGATAACCCAAATAGGCGATACGACGTATCTAAAAACGGGGCTTACGGCACTAGAGCGCGTCTATTTCTACGACAAAGCCAAAAAGAATAATCTAAATTTGCCCTTGTATCGCGCCGAAGCTACCGCCCCGATAATCGATTTAAATAAGCCCGCGTTACTGCCTAGAGCCGAACGCTTGGAGCTACAATTACGCCAAGCCGTGCGCGATTTTTCGCAAATAATCGACCTAGCGATTAAAGCGCAGCCGGCAAAGCTCGCATACAAGGCAAAGAATAACAAAAGAGAGCTAAGGGCGTGATAACCGCTGATAGCTTATGAAACTATTATTAAGCCCGTTTTACGTAAAATAGCGCGGTAAATTTCAAAAGGGCTAATATGGACTTGATAGGTTTATTTTCAGAAAAAAGATTAAAAGATTATGAGAGTGAAGCAAAACACAGGGATAATTTTTTACTTATGCAAAGATTAGCCCCCAAGCTGGGCATTGTCGAGATTATCACGCGCAATAAGACTGCGCGCCTGCTAAGTATCGACGACGACACGTTTATCTCGCGCCAAACTTTGGGCTACTGGGTTACATTAATAAACGTGATGAAGCTACATAATAAACTGGTGGATTTGTCGGCAATTGATTTTCGTAAATATTCAAAATTTAATAAGCACGGTAAAAGCTCAATGCCTAATTTTCAAAAAGTTAAAATTTGTTATTCTCTTATACTCACGATAAGAAACCGCGCTTTTCACTTTGAAAACCTTTACAAACTAAATGAATACGGCGCGCCGAGAATATCGACAAGGCTAAACGATAAGATAGCGGGGGTTATGCCTGATATGCTAGAGACCTTTATTGATGATGTTTTAGATTGTTTGGATAGTGAGATAAGGGAATATTTACAAGTAGGGCTTTAAAGTACCCTCGGTGAATTTCTTTGTGTAAGTGAAGTGGGCGCGATAAGTGCGCCCTCGAATTTCGCCGTAATTATACAGCCCATTTTTAAACAAGTCAAGCAAAAATAATCTTAAATGATAACTTATGATAGCAAGAGAGTATCAAATAAAGCCGTAACGTTACATTGTAACGCCCGTAACCTCATCGCCCGCAAATCAACCCGAATTTACCCAAAACCGCACCCGAACCTTAAGCCGTTTTTTGTCCGTTTCATTTACTTTAAGAAACTCTAAAACGTGTATCGCTTTTCGTTGTCACTCGTTATCAAAATGCAAGGCGGCTAAAATAAAATTTCTAGAAGTCAGACAAAGCGCAAACTAGCACGCACACGGAGCTAGCTCACACTTACGCAGAGAGTAAAAAACGCAATTTAAGTTTCAGACTCCCTTAGTAGGTAGGGTATCATTTACTTTTTATCCCTCAAAAATCCCGCCTTTTTGATAAATCTTGCCTCTTTCCCTTAAAGTAGCGAGCGAGTGAAACAAGCGAGCGATAATCTAATAGCAAAGAGAGTAAATTAACATAATAACCCATAGAATAAAAATAAGGGGGCTACGCTCAAAAAAGAGCCTCCAGGACATAAAAGACATCAAAAAGAGTTAAAATCAAACAGAGGGCTTTATTTTGCATTTACTAGCGAGCAGTCTTAAAATCGTCATTCCACAAAAAAATGGAACGCAAAACCAAAGCGATGAGGTAGATTTAATCTAGGTCATAGACGAACTTATGCCCTAAGTCAAATTTAGCCCATAGGCGCAAAGTAAAAGGGCGTAGCCGCTACCGACGCCCCTCCTGATTTTAAAGGGGGTGGCATTAAACTCATATCCTTTGGATTTCTCAAAAAAGAGAAACGCATTTATTCAAGAAAATCTGAAAAAAGGTTATCCGCAAAAAAGAGGAAAACCTACAAGCCAAATATTTGACCCGTTGAAGCTAGGCGTGAGAGGTTTACCACAAAAAAAGGGAAAACCCTACAAGCTGTATGAATTAAAGTCATAGAGCTAGACGAGAGATAATCAAGGCTAAAAGCTAGGTACATTCAACGTAGGTAGCTAAACGCATTTTTTCGCCAAGCGTTGAGATCAGAATACGGCATTTTTAGGCGTAAATAGACCGCAAAGCCTGAATAAATCGAAGTTATGGGCCGTGATCGTAGCTGGGGGAATTAAATACCGGTAGCTACTTTTTAACAATATCGACAAGATTATTAACCAAGCCCACGGCGTTATCGAATTTGCGCGCTTTATCGTAATTGATGAGCCAGCTCTCGACCCATTCGGGCACGTTATCGGATTGCTTCCAATTCGTAACGCTAGTGTAATTCATTTTAACAAGCTCCGCAAACTCTTTTTTAGAGAGATTGACCGCACCAAGCATAGCCTCAAAAGTATCATATTGCATTTTTTACCTTTTCATAAATGTTTTATGTGTGCATTTTACAAAAACACGCCTAAAAAGTTTATTAAACTATTGACAATTAAAACTAAAAATGTTATGATTACGCAAATTAACGCGATAAAAATGTTTAAAAAACATAAAAAACAAATTAATACTTTAAAGGAGCCCAAATGACACTAAGTTTTGACGATGCATTCGACGTAGAGAATGAATTACCCGATGCGCTTTGCGCAATAGCATACCTCGTAGAGGCTTTGCCGCATTATCAGAAAGCCGTAGGAACAAACGAGAAAGCGGAGCAGAACGTAAATTATTTTCTATCGACGCTAATAGGCGGAGCTGCAATAGCTACCCAAGGCTACATTGACGAGAAAATGAAAGGAGCAAAGAAATGCTAATACTAGCCAACCCGGACAGACCGACTACCAAAGAGGGCTTTAACGCCCTTATCAGACAAAATAACGGCGGCAGCGATGAGGTAAGCGAGCAAATAATCTACAACGTGGGCTATTTAGTCTATTGTAGTAACATTTACGCGCTAAGACAGCTAAAAGAAAGCGAGAATGCGCGCTTAAATTTGCTAGCCGACAAGATGATACTAAAAAGCGAGAACAAAAGGCTACATAGTAGGATAAAAGAGCTAATCGAGATTAACGACGAACTAAACGAAAGGGGCGCAGACAATGAGTAATCTAAGCAGAACAAGAGGCGACAAGGCGCGCGAAGCGTTTAAAGCAGAGGTAGCAAAGAGAGAGGCAAAGGGAATAGCAGACGCCTTATTTGAAACGGGCTTACAAGCATACCGCCTTTTTAATTATTATGCCAAAGAGTGCGAAAAGCTAGAGGAGCGCGTAAAGTATCTTTGCGAGCTAAACGACAGGCTACAAGAGCAAATCACGCCAAAAGGTCAATACGTTTGGCATAGCGATCTAAAAGGCGCATAGGTTTATCAAAGGGGGGCCTAATCGCCCTCTTGAATAAGTCTATTTTATCTGCTCAAAATGCGCCGATGAAATGAACGCTAAAACGAACAGCCATAAGCAAAGCAAAGCGCGACAATATCAAGCCCAAGACGATATGGCAAAAACAAAACGAACGCTAAAATGAACGCTAAGGCATAGTAATTTTATGGAGCTTAGGGCAGGACACCTCCGCCCTATTTGTCCGTAGCACGTAAAGTAGTCAAGCCGCAGGGGCTGGTCAAATCTCTACGACCGAGACGGCGAAACATCGGTCGGGTGCATTTCATTTTTTGCGCGCCGGGTTTTTACAAAAATAATAAAGTCAAGTGAGAATAAAGTCAAGTGATAAATAGCAAGTCAAGCGCGGCAAAATGAAACCCCAAGCACCGTTAAGGGCGAGATTAACCCGCGATAATGAAACCTAAAATTTAACGGCGACAAATGAGCGCAGGGCGGACGAATAAAGCCCGATTTTATCGAAGCAATCCCAAACTAGGCGGAAAAATTGAGCACGTTTTTGAGCGCAAAAAATGACCGCCTAGCCGATAAGTAAATATCGCTATCATCGGCACAAAACAGTTTAACGGCTACGGGAATGACCGCGATAATGACCGCTTTAACAAACCCTAAGCCCTAAGCGGTTAAAATAGTGGTGGATTTTAAAACAAAGGCTAGGATATGCAAACTCTAACCATACGAGCAGACGAAACCATAATAAACCAGCTTGTCGCGATAGGCAAGATTTTGGCAAGTAGCGCTAATAAAAGCTTTGAGATGCTGGAGCAAGGCGAGGATTATCCAATCTACGACGACGGCAAGACAATGGAGCAAAGGATAGCCGATTACAAAGCCGACATTGAAGCTATCAGGCGCGGCGAGCTTGAGACGTATCCGCTAGAGACGTTAAAAGCCGAGATGGAAAAATGGTAATTAGACGCACGGCACGCTTTAACCGCGAGCTAAAGGCAGTGTTTGACTTTATCGCAAAGGATAGCCCAAACAGAGCGCGCGATTTTAGAGACAAGCTAATCGCAAAACTACAAACGATAAGCGACAGCCCTCTTATGTATCGCAAGTCCGCAAGCTTTGACGATGAGCGCGTTAGAGACCTTATTTTTAAAAGCTACGTGATACCTTACGCGATAGAGGATGACGCTATTTATGTTTTGGGCATTTACGGCGCGAATAAGTGGCAAGCGTGAAACGAATAAAAACGGCTTTTGTTTCACAAACGAAGCTTAATTAAGTTTCGAGCCAAAAAAGCCGTGAAACATCTCAATTCTTAAGAAAATTTAGCCGTTTAAGCGTTTGAAACTTAAAAACGGCGAATGCTTAAATCACAAAGTGCCTATTTTAGGGCATACCTGCGTTTTTGTATTGAAAACTAAACTTTTCATTACTGATTTTTTACCGCCGATTAGCTTAAACTTTTTAGTAGCCTCATAAAGTGCCGTGAATGTGTTTTTAAGTGTGTAAAAATTGGCTTTATTTTTTAACAAAATACGATAAAAACGATATTTAAAGCCAAATATCGAACAACCTCGCTTCCACCAAGTGTCATTTTTACAAGATTTCAAAATCTACTAAAACACAAATTTAAAGACATTTTTAACTTGTCATACTTCTAAAAATAAAAAAGAATAAGCTCGATCAGACCAAAGATGTACCATCAAATCAAATTTTTATTAAAGCAAAATTTGACGTTTTTATATATCCATGTTTTTCAAAAATCGCATACGACGTAGATCATCAAATTTGAACAAATTTAACCAAATTAAAAAACAAATTTGACAATAAAAATTTGAGAGAAGTAAAATAGAAATAAAAGTAAAATTTGAAGTTAAATTTAAAAAGGGGTCTCACGACCCCTTGGCTACTTTATTACAGCCATCTTTCTGCGCATATATGCGATCCTGCTTTGTAGTGGGAGGTGTTTAGGGCAGTTATCCTCACAGCCTAGCAAAGTCATACAGCCAAACACGCCGTCATCATCGCCGATAAGCTCATAAAAGTCCTCATCGGTTCGTTTATCGAGTGCGTCGATTTTAAATCTGGCTACGCGGTTAAGTCCGACCGCACCGATGAAATCAGGCCTCATAATAGCCGTACCGCACGCAGCTACGCAGATACCGCACTCGATGCAGCGGTCAAGCTCAAATACCTCTTGCGCGACTTCAGGTTCGACTTTCTCCTCAAGCTTAGAGATATCGGTCTCGTGGTCAGTGTGTATCCAGCTCTCCACGCGCTTACTCATCGCGTTCATCCAGTTGCCCGTATCTACACTTAGATCTTTTAATAGCTTAAATACCGGCAAAGGCATAAGCTCAATCACGCCGTTTGGATAATCTTTGGTTAGCGTACGGCAAGCTAGCTTTGGCGTACCGTTAACTAGCATACCGCAGCTTCCGCAGATACCGGCGCGGCAAACGAAGTCAAAGCTAAGATCCGGGTCAAATTTCTCGCGAATTTGATTTAACGCTATAAAAAGCGTCATACCGTCTGTTTCCTCTAGTTCATAGCTCGCAAAATGCGGCTTTGAAATTTTGCTCAACGGATTATATTTAAATGCTTTTATGGTTATTTTTCTACTCATATCCTATTCCTGCTCTTTCGTTTGGTGCTTTATATTTAGGCTGAAGATCATAGTGCATTAGCGCTTCTTGGATCTCATATCTGCCTTTGCCTTCGGCTTCCATTTTGGCGCGGATCTCATCAACCTGCGCTTGACGTACGGCGCTATCCGGGTGCTCGATGATGTTACCCTTAGCTCCGTATCCACGGAATGCCGGCGGAATTTCCATTTTCATAATATCAAGCGGCTCATACACGATAGTTGGTAGCGTATCGCCTTCTTTCCAGCTAGTTAGAGTTCTATTTAGCCAGTTTAGGTCGTCGCGTTTCGGATAGTCCTCGCGGCAGTGCGCTCCGCGGCTCTCGGTGCGATCAAGCGCACCTTTTGCGATACAAAGGGCCAGTTTTAGCATCTTTGGTACGCGGTAGGCCTCCTCAAGCTCAGGGTTGCCAAATAGTGCTTTGTTTGCGACTTTGACGTCCAAAGATTGCTTATAAAGCTCTTCAAGCTCTTTTACTGCTACAGCTAGACCTTCGCCCGTTCTAAAGATCGCCACGTGCTCCCACATGATGTCTTTCATCTTATTTTTGATCTCAAATACGTTAAATTTGCCATCTTTTTCAACTAGGCTTTTTAGATAGTCTTCCTCTTTTTTAACGAATTTTTCGATATCAGCGGTATTTATCTCGATCTCATGACTACCGCAGTAGTCGGCAAAATAATCGCCCACGATCATGCCCGCAACGACCGTTTCCGAAACAGAGTTGCCACCTAGACGGTTAAATCCGTGCATATCCCAGCACGCAGCCTCACCGGCGCTAAATAGACCAGCTAGCGTCGGACTCTCGCCTGTAGGCTTAGTTTTTATGCCGCCCATTGAGTAGTGCTGCATAGGCAGGATCGGCGCCCAACCTTTGCCACGTTGGCGTCCGTTCTCGTCGGTATATACTTCGGTGTCGGCAGGATCGATGCCGTTAAAGATTTCGCAAATTTCTTGAACGTCGCGCAAGTTTTTCTCGATATGCTCGCGTCCTAGGATAGAGATATCTAGCCAAACGTGATAGCCGTATGGGCTAGGCACGCCTTTGCCAGCACGGATATGCTCCATGATGCGGCGGCTTACGACGTCACGGCTAGCTAGTTCTTTCTTCTCAGGCTCGTAGTCAGGCATAAAACGATATCCGTCCACGTCGCGTAAAATTCCGCCGTCACCGCGGCAGCCTTCTGTTAAAAGAATGCCGGATGGAACGATCGGAGTCGGGTGAAACTGCACCGCTTCCATATTTCCTAGTTGCGCAACACCCGTTTCAAGAGCGATAGCTGCACCGATACCCTCGCAAACTACGGCGTTTGTGGTGTGTTTATAAACCCTACCGTAGCCGCCCGTAGCGATCAGCGTGCCTTTTGCGACGTATGCCGTGATCTCACCATTTACTAGATCGCGAACGATCGCGCCGTAACAGCGGTTATTTGCGTGGATTAATGCGATAGCTTCTTTTCTATCGTGGATTTCGACGTTATGTTTTAGCGCTTCGTTTGCTACGGCAAAAAGCATAGTGTGACCAGTGGCGTCGGCCGTAAAGCATGTTCTCCATTTTTTAGTTCCGCCAAAGTCGCGAGAGTGAATGAGTCCGTGGACTTCTTCTTTTTCTACGATAGTTGTTTTTTGAGCGTTGATGATAGCGCTTCTCTCGCCCTTTGTGATACGAGTCCAAGGCACACCCCAAGCGGCTAGCTCGCGGATAGCCTTAGGCGCAGTTTGGCAAAACATACGTGCTACTTGCTGATCGCAGCCCCAGTCGCTACCTTTTACCGTGTCGGCAAAGTGTACGTCCTCGTTGTCGCCTTCGCTCATTTTTGAATTTCCCAAAGAGGCCTGCATACCGCCTTGCGCAGCCGCAGAGTGCGAGCGCTTAACTGGAATTAGGCTTAAAACTACCGTACTTAGCCCTTTTTCTCCTGCGGCAACGGCAGCTCGCAGACCCGCTAGACCGCCTCCGATAACTAATGCGTCATAATATTTTACGTTCATTTTTCAAAGCTCCTTTTCCTAAAGACTGATCCACACGAAATCGGCGATCAGCGCGATGACCGCGAGCACTCCAAAAACCGCAAATATCGCAGTTTTGGCTTTATTTCTTTTTGCGAACATCTCTTGTTTATTTACTCCGTCGATACTTCCCCATTTTACGTACAGGCGGTACATTCCCACGCTAGCGTGAACGACCATAAATAAAAGTAAAGCGAAGTAGAAAATTTCTAATTGATGAAATGCGGCCACTGATTTATCGGCAGTAATGTGCCCGCCGAAGATTATATCGACTAGGTGCGCGCTAGCTGCGAAAAATAGAGCAAAACCGGTCAAAAACTGAAACCACCAAAGCGTAGTGTCAAGGTGCTTCATGCGGTCTTTGTGACCTCTAAACATGATGTATTGTCTGTAGTTTGCAGGGAATTTTCTCATCGCCAAAAATGCGTGAGCGATAAAAACGACGAATATTACCGCAGCGATAACGTTAGTGATCCACCATGTGGCCTCGCCGAATAAAAATTTAGCCTCCGCAAAACCTACAACGGCGTTAAATGCGCCCTTGCCGAATAAAATGGTAGAGGTAAATACCATGTGACACAAAATAAAACAGGCCAAAATCAGTCCCGTTATACTTTGCCATCTGTCCCAAACGGCAGGAGTACGACTTTTTTTCGTATCCGCTTGCCTACCTAAGAAGCCCTCGATTAGCCCACTCATGAGCCCTCCTATAAAATTGAGATAAGTTATCATAACTTAAAAGAAAATTAAATTATGACACTATAAAAACGGCATAATAGTATCGTAAATTACTTTAAAAACCTTTTAAAACTTTGTATATTTTTTATTTAAGATAATATAAAGGAAAATGCCGCATGCAAACATTAAAAAAGATAGTATTTGCCCCATAGATAAATTTAAAAATACAAAGCCGATACCGAAATCAGGCTCTCTAAAGAACTCGCAAACAAATCTGGCAAAGGTATAAAGTATGGCATAAAGAGCAATGAGTTCGCCGTCAAATTTTTTAAATTTTCTATAAACAAAAAGGATGGCAAAAACCGCAAGCCCTTCTAAAACCGCTTCGTAAATTTGCGACGGATGACGCATCTGCCCCGCGACGTTGATCGCCCATGAGACATCCGTGATACGACCGAACAGCTCTTGGTTTAAAAAATTTCCGATACGACCGAAAAAATATCCAAGCGGGATACTAAGTGCGACGAGATCCAAAAGCTGCCACAAATTTTGCTTAAATTTACGGCAAAAGGCCCACGTCGCTATCAAAAACCCGACCACAGCGCCGTGATAGCTCATGCCGCGAATGCCTACAAATTCACCGTTGTGAAAGGGGTTAAAAATCTGCCAAGGATGAGTGAGATAATAAGCGGTATTTGGATCATAAATGACGATGTAGCCGAGCCTCGCGCCCAGTATCACGCCGATTTCCACCCAAAAGAAATAATTATCAAGCAGCGAATTTGAGATTTGCATATTATCGCGCTTGACGATAAATTTAGCCATCCCAAGCGCCACGAGCAGTGCCAGGACGTACATTATCCCGTACCAGTGCACCTTGATGCCAAACAGCTCAAACGCGACCGGATCGAAATTTATATAAAAGTCGTTCCACCAACTCATCTAGGTACGACTTTGACTTTTAGCGTATTTTCGATACCGCTCGCAAAATCCTCGAAAAGATACCCCATCGCGCGGTAAAATTTGCTTCCCGCTTCGTTTTGTAGGACGGGAGCTAGCTTTTTGGCATACGGTAGCAGATAGGAGCTTAGCAAAACGCCTAAAATTTCCTTTGTCTGTTCGTCTTGTTTTAGCTCGACGACAGAGGAAAAAAACGAAAGTTCGTTCGTTAGGCTATCAAGCGCGCTGACGTTTAAATTTGGGCTAAATTTGCACTTTTTATAAAAACCTTCGAGGCGCGCCTTATCGCCCTCGAAAAAAAACTCTGCGTTAAAATATTTTTTCAAATTTGCAAAGTCCTTTGCGATCTCTAGGGTGCTTTCTGTTTTGATCGACTCCTCGTATAGCACGCGCCCCTTGGCGTTTGCTTCGCTATCGTTTGTTATTATCCATTTTGGATTTTTATTTAGCTCACTAAAAAGCTTTGCACTCGGCGGTAGAGCGAAATTTAATGCAAATATCCTTGCAATCACAGCGTAAAATTTACCCAAATTCACCTTTTTCCTTTTTTGTTTTTTGCGGGATTTTACAAAATTTAGGCTAAATTTTAGATTTGCTTAAATCGTAATCTGATCGAATTTAACACGACCGTGACCGAGCTAAAGCACATCGCAGCAGCTCCGTAAACGGGCGTTAGCATGAGCCCCAAAGGCGCCAAAACCCCAGCCGCAACCGGGATACAAACGGCGTTATAAACAAACGCCCAAAACAAATTTTGCTTTACCGTTTTCATCGTCTCGTTGGCTAAATTTATCGTAGAGACCACGCTTTTTAGGTCATTTTTTACTAGCACTACGTCGCCCGCTTCTTTTGCGATATCCGCACCGCTACTCATCGCGATACCCACATTTGCTTGCTTTAGCGCCACGGAGTCGTTGATACCGTCGCCGACAAATAGCACCGCACCCTCTTCTTGCAGGCGTTTTATCGTTTCAAATTTTTCATTAGGCAGCATACCGGCAAAGACCTTTTCGACGCCCAGCTTGCTCGCCACGTTTTTAGCGGTGAAGGCGTTATCTCCGGTTAGCATCACAGGCGTTATACCTATGTCTTTTAGGCTTTGCATAGCCCGCGCAGCGTCCTCTTTTATCGTATCGCTAAGCGCTATAAATCCTACGTAAATTTTATCCACAGCCGCTAGCACCACGCCGTTTCCTTCGTTTTGCGCTTTGGCGATTTGCTCTTTAGCCTGCGCGCTTATCTGCACGCTAAGCTCGCTCAAAAATGCCTCGTTGCCCGCTATCACGCTATCGTCCTCGCTCTTTACGCCGCGTCCCGCGATATTTTCAAAACCCTTTTCATCGCCTAAAATTTTAAGCCCCAGCTCATTTGCGTATCTAACGATCGCAGCCGATATCGGATGCGAGCTTTTGGCTTCTAGTGCGGCGATTTTGGCTAAATTTTCATCGTTTATATCGGTAAAATTTACCGAAATTTCGCCCTTAGTTAGCGTGCCCGTTTTATCAAATATCGCGTACTTTATGCCGCCAAGCACCTCTAAAACTTCTGGATTTTTGATTAGGATTCCGTTTTTAGCGCCTAGAGATAGCGAGGAGACGATAGCTATCGGGGTAGCAAGCCCCAGCGCGCAAGGACACGAGATAATCAGTACGCAAACCGCGCTTAGCACGCCTTGCAGCGCATTTCCAGTAAGTGCAAACCACGCAAGAAACGTAACGACGGCGATAGCTATCACGCTAGGCACGAAGATATTTGCCACGCGGTCGGCAAAGCGGCTAATAGACATCTTTTTGCTCGACGCGTCGCTTAAAAGCTCTAAAATTTGCGACAAAAGCGTTTGATTAGCGAGCTTTGTAACCTTTACGTTGATGTAGCCGTTTAAATTTATCGTTCCGGCATTGACCTCGTCGCCTTGTTTCTTGTAGACGGGCAGGCTCTCACCCGTTAGCATTGATGTATCGATCTCTGCGCCGCCGTTTATCACGACTCCGTCGCAAGGCACCGCGTAGCCACTCTTTACGACCGCGACGTCGCCTATTTTTAGGCTCACGGCATCCACTTCCAGCGCGCTGCCGTCTTTTTGTAGTACAAGAGCGGTCTTTGGCGACATATCCATGAGCGATTTTATATAATCCCCCGCGCGGGCTTTTGAGCGCTCTTCTAAAAATTTACCAAGCAGCACGAAAGCCGTTATCATGGCTGCACCCGAGACGTAGAGGTGACGCATATTTTCAGGTAGGCGCTCGCCCGCGATAAAAACCCCCAGCGAATACGCAAACGCCGTACTTGTTCCCAGCGCAACAAGTACGTTCATGTCGAAGTTTTTATTTTTCAGCGCGCCGTAAGCGTGGATGAAAAAGTCCCGCCCGCACGTAGCTATCGTAATAAAGGCAAGCGCCAGCATAATAGCTGATTTTGCCACACTTGGCTGCTCGCTCATCTCAAGCGCCATGATCACCGCGCTAAAAGCTGCAGCGGCTAGGAAATTTCGGCGTAAATTTAAAATATGTTTCTCGCGTTTGGCTTCAAATTCCGCCAAATCTTTGGCCACGCCGTAGCCTAGTTTTTTTATTTTTTCCTCTATCGCGGCTTGTACTTCGGCGCTTTCGACGATAAACTCGCCCGAGCCGTTTGCAAAGCTGACCTTCGCATCTATCACGCCCGCGATCTTTTTAGTTACGCGCTCGATGGCGTTTGAGCAGTTTACGCAGGTCATGCCCGCGATGTTTAGTTTGATATTTTGCATCAAATTTTCCCTATGACGCTAAATCCCAAATCATCCAGCTCCTCTTTAAATTTCGCCTCGTCCTTGCCGTCTAAATTTACGCTCACGACCCTTGGTTCTACGCTAAGATCGACCTTTATCTCGCCGTATTCATCACCAAGAGCGTTTTTTATGGTGTTTGCGCAGTTTTCGCAGTGGATGTTAGCAACCTTAAAAAATTTAGTCATTTTATCTCCTTTATCATATGGTAGTATTTGTGAGAATTTATTATCATTTCGCAGTCGGTCTCAAAGCCCAAGCGCTCGTAAAAAGCCATGGTTTTTGGCTTTTTTTCATCGACGATGAGAGCTACTTTTTTGATATTTCGTTTAGGCGCGAGGGCGAAGATAAATTTGATCAGCTCTTTTGCGATACCTCGTCCGCGAAATCTCTCGTCCACGGCAAGACTATCTATGTATAGCTCATCCGCGAAGCACTCGGTCTGCGGAAATTCGCTTAAACCGAGCGTTTGCAAATGCGCCCTAATAGGTTCATCCAATATCTCAATCTCTCCTCCGTCGTAAGCGCAAATCGCCCCCGCGATCTCGCCGTCAAATTTGAAAACAAAAACGTTGTTATAGCTTAGGCGGTTTATCTCGCTTCTAAAAAATTTATGCAAAATTTCATCGCTCTTAACGGGGTCGCTCACGCCGCTAAGCGTAAAAGCGATATCCTCCATGGCTAAATTTAACAGCTCTATGCAGCGCGCGGCGTCGTCTTTTCGGGCATTTAAAATCATACGAGGATTATAGGACTTAAAGCTAAATTTTTTGCTAATACGCTCAAAACCTCGTATTTTTAAAAAAATGCAAAATTTTTTTAGATATAATTGGGCAAAAATTTTTAAAGGAACGAAATGGGACGAGCGTTTGAATATAGGCGCGCCGCGAAGGAAGCGCGCTGGGACAAGATGAGTAAGGTTTTTCCAAAACTCGCAAAAGCCATAACCGTGGCGGCTAAAGAGGGTGGCACCGAGCCTGATATGAACCCGAAACTTCGCGCCGCGATAGCAGCGGCCAAAGCGCAAAATATGCCAAAAGACAACATCGACGCGGCGATAAAACGCGCCAGCGGCAAAGATAGCGCGGATATCAAGACCATCTTTTACGACGGCAAGGGCGCTCACGGCGTGCAAATCATCGTCGAGTGCGCTACTGATAACCCAACTCGCACGGTCGCAAACGTCAAGGCGATATTTAGCAAAAACGGTGGCGAAATTTTGCCTAGCGGAAGCTTAAATTTTATGTTTACGAGAAAGAGCGTTTTTGAGCTTGATATGCCGGCAAAAGAGCTTGACGAGATCGAGCTAGAGCTCATCGACTTCGGTCTAACCGAGATCGAGGAGGAAGACGGCGTGCTTTATATCTACGGAGATTACGCAAGCTTTGGCACACTTAGCGAAGGTATCGAAAAGCTGGGGCTTGAAGCCAAAAAAGCAAGCCTACAATACATCGCAAACTCGCCCGTAAGCCTAGACGAAGAGCAAATGAACGAGCTAGAAAAGCTCCTAGATAAACTTGAAGACGACGACGACGTGCAAGCGGTTTATACAAATATCGAATAAATTTAAGGAACAAAATGAGAAACGACGAACTAAAAATCTACGACATCGACGCGGCCGAGCTTGCTAAGCTCAAATTTGCCGTGATCCACACCGAAAAAGGCGATATGAAGCTCGAGCTTTACGGCGACGAAGCGCCGCAAGCCGTGACGAATTTCGCTCATCTAGCCAAAAGCGGCTTTTACGACGGATTAAATTTCCACCGCGTGATCCCAAATTTCGTGATCCAGGGCGGCTGCCCGCACGGTACGGGCATCGGAGGGCCGGGCTGGCGCATAAAATGCGAGTGCGTAGGTCAAAAACACAAGCATAAACGCGGAGCGCTATCTATGGCGCACGCGGGTCGCGACACGGGTGGAAGTCAATTTTTCGTCTGCCACAGCGCGCAGCCGCACCTTGACGGCGTGCATACGGTGTTTGGGCAGATCGTGGACGAGCCGAGCCTAAAAACGCTAGATAGCGTCAGGCAAGGCGACAAGATAAACTCGATCGAAATTTTAGAGAGTTTGTAAAAATTTAACGAAATTTGCGGCGGCGGGTAAAATTTGACCAAAATCGCTGCAATTTTTATCTTTTTATATAAATTTATTTGTTAAAATACCTTTTTAATAATTTTTAAAGGACACCTCTTGAACCCAAGCGTTTCAAACGCGGCAAAACCGCAAAAACCTTTTCTTATTAGAATGTTTACCAACCTAGCGTTTTGGGTGGTTTTCGGCATCGTCGCGGGTATCGCGGTCGGTATGATTTTTCCCGATCTAGGCATCGCGAGCAAGCCTGGCATCGACTACTTTATCAAAGCTTTAAAAGCCCTCATCGGACCGATCATTTTCCTCACGATCGTCTCAGGTATCATCGGACTTGAGAGCATGAAGGAACTAGGCTCTATCGGACTTAAGGGATTTATCTACTTTGAGGTCGTTAGCACCATAGCTCTTGCCGTGGGAATAATCTTTGGCGAAACGCTAAAACCGGGTCACGATATGCACCTTGACTATACACAGCTTGATGCCTCTAGCGTAGAAAAATTTACGAGCCAAGCCTCAAATATAGACGCAAATAGCGGAATTTTAGCGCATACGCTTCATATTTTACGCGGCGCTGTACCGGTTGACGGTATCTTCCCTTACGTGCATCTACTTGATCCGTTTATCAAATCAAACACGCTTCAAGTGCTATTTTTGGCAATCGTTACGGCTGTTGCGATCTCGTTTTTAAAGCACGACTATAAAAAGAAGATCCTAAAACCGCTTGAAATCGTTCAGCACTGGGTGCTAAAACTGCTTACGATTTTGATGCTATTTAGCCCGGTTGCGGCGTTTTCCGCGATGGCATTTTTGATCGGTAAATTCGGCATTAACTCGCTTTTGGGTATGCTTGAGTTACTTTTCGTTATGGCGATTGCGAGCTTGTTTTTTATATTCGTAGTTTTGGGCGTGATTTGCTATTTTGCGAAGGTTAATATCTTTAAATTTATGCGCTTCATCGCAAAAGAAGTCCTGATCGTGTTTGCGACGAGCTCCTCGGAGACCGCGCTAGCTCCGCTCATGCAAAAGCTAGAAGCCGCGGGCATCCACAGAGGTGCGGTCGGACTCATCATACCGACGGGATATTCGTTTAACCTCGACTGCACGAACATCTACCTATCGCTTAGCGTTATTTTCCTCGCTCAAGCCTTCGGTATCCCGCTAACAATCGAGCATTTGATACAAATTCTAGTCATCTTGATGGTAACAAGCAAGGGTGCCGTCGGCGTCACGGGCTCCGGATTTATCATACTTGCCGGTACGCTTGCCGCGCTTCCAAGCGCCGGTATTCCGGTGGTTACAGTTGCGGTGCTGCTTGGCGTGGATAAATTTATGTCCGAGATGCGCGCGGTCGGAAACCTCTGCGGCAACGCCGTAGGCTGCCTAATCATCTCGATCTGGGATAAAAAAGTAGATATGGAGAAATTCCGCTACGCGCTAGATCACCCAGACGAGTTTCACTTTCATTCGTAAATTTAAGGTGGTGGGCTTTTAGCTCATCGCCTCACTCAAACTACCCAAATTAAAATTCATATTTAAACCCCGAAATCCTACCCTTATCGTCAAATTTGATCAAAAGCTCCTTATCAAATTTAGCTACGATTTCGTCTTTGGCTTTTTTAAAAAATCCACCTTTCTCGATATTTTCATCAAATTTGACTCCGTTGAATTCCAAAAAACTTTTGATAAAAATTTTATGATCTACGTCGTGATTTTGTATACAACCGCTTGCTGTTTTAACAAACTCGTGCGCGCTAAGAGGCTCAAAAAGCGAAGTCGGCGCATCAGTTATAGCCACGAACGCGCAGCCCTTATCGTGCCTGCAGCCGTAGTAGCATAAATTTTCGCCCACCGCTCCGCATGCAGCTATGCAAAGCGTATGGCCGTTAAAGGTTTCATCCAGCTCAAAACTAGGCTCGCTAAAAGCCTGCAAGCCCCACTCCGTCCCCGTGCGCAACACCTCAGCCGAAAACCGCGTCGCCTCCTCGCCGAAGTTATTTACGTTCGTGTGTCCCCACAGCCACGTGTCGCTCACGTTTGACTCGCTGCCGATAAACTGTATCTTGTAAATTTGATCGCCAAAAGCTATCTCGCAGCGATCAAAATCCGCGTTCCAGTCGAGATTGCCGACGATATCCGCAAATCTATTTTGCACGGTCGCCATCTTGCCCAGAGTCGCCGAAAAAACCTGATGAAAGTCCGAAAAGTCGCTTACGTAGCGTAAATTTCGCATTTTTGCTCCTTTAAATTTGGTTTGCGAATTATACCGTTTAAATTTTAAATCCGTCCGAAGAAATTAAATTTTTATTTTAAGCTTAATTAAAAGATAGTATAATTTCATAAATTTTATCCCAAATTTAGGAGCAAACATGGACATAGTCGAGAGATTTTTGCGCTACACGAAGATCAACACAACCACAAACCGCGAAGCGGGCGCGGCGGGCATCATGCCCTCAAACGAGGCCGAGCACGATCCGGCAAAGCTAATAGAAAGCGAACTAAAGCAGCTCGGCTTGCAAAATATAAAAAGACGAGAAAACGCCATAACTACGGCCGTTTTGCCGTCAAACTCCGCCAAAAAGCTGCCCTCTGTGGCGTTTTTCGCGCACCTTGATACGAGCGCGGAGCAAAAAAACGATACGAAAGCGCAAATCGTGCGCTACGAGGGCGGCGACGTCACGCTAAATAAAGAGCTAGGCATAACGCTCAAACTTAGCGAATTTCCAGAGCTTGCCAACTACGTCGGAGACGACCTCATCGTCACTGACGGCACCAGCCTGCTAGGCGCGGATGATAAGGCAGCGATCGCCGCCATCGTAAACGCCGCGCAGTTTTTCATACAAAACCCGCAAATAAAGCACGGCGACGTGACGTTTGGCTTTTTACCCGACGAGGAGCAAGGCCTGCGCGGAGCCAAGGCGCTTGACGTCTCGGAGATCAAGGCCGACTTTGCCTATTGTCTGGACTGCTGCGGCATAGGCGAGCTGATTTACCAAAACTGGAACGCCGGCGACGCGGTCGTGACCTTCGTCGGGCAGTCTGCGCACCCGATGAATGCCAAAGGTAAGCTAGTAAATTCATTGCTACTCGCGCACAAATTTATCTCGATGCTACCCGGCGGCGAAGCACCCGAGTACACGGACGGCGTCGAGGGCTACTACTGGGTCAAGGAGCTATCGGGCAACAGCGCAAAGACCGTGCTAAAGCTTGACGTTCGCGAATTTAACGAGGCAAAATACGCACAGCGCATGGCGTTTTTACAGGATTTAGCAGACTCGTTTGCTAAAATTTACGGCGCGCACAGAGTGCAGATCAGTCTAAAAGACCGCTACAAAAACGTATTTAACTACCTAGCTGACGGCGAAAACAGCCTACCCGTCGTCGCGGCAAAGCAGGCCTACGCACGCCTAAATATCGAGCCAAAAGTGATCCCAATGCGAGGCGGATACGACGGCGCGGTCATCTCGGAAAAAGGCGTACCGTGTCCGAATCTCTTTACCGGCGCGCACAACTTTCACTCCATCTACGAGTACCTGCCGGTAAAATCGCTACGTGCGGCCAGCAACGTCATCTGCGAGATCGTAAAAATCATAGCAGAGAAATAAATTTGGTCAAATTTGAGGGCGAATTCGCTCTCAAATTTGCAAGTCGCAATCGCCCCCGCTTACTACCTTTATCTACGTTTACGAGACCCATCTCTTCACAGCGCTAGCCCAAATTTACGTCAAATTTGAACCGTAAATTTGACCGAATCGCCCGAATTTAAGTTCGCTTTGCGTAAAATGCAAAAAGTGATTTTAAATAGGAGCAAATTTAATGAAAAAGATATTTTTACCGCTAATTGCGGCTTCGGTCTTATTAAACGGCACCGATCTAGACGCGCTGCAAAAGGAGTGCGACGGCGAAAAGAGCGCAAGCTGATACGAGCTTGGAGTCTTGTACGACAACGCTAGGGAAGGAGCCGTGCAGGATTATCAAAAGGCGGCCGAGCTCTACTCAAAGGCTTGCAATCTAGGTAACGGCGCCGGCTGCTCAAATTTGGGCTTTTTATATGGCAACGGCAACGGCGTAGCGCAGGACGGTAGAAAAGCCGCCCAGCTTTACGCAAAGGCGTGCGATATGGGCGATGAGGCGGGTTGTTCAAATTTGGACTTTGCCTACGCAAACGGGCGCGGCGCCAGGCAAGACTATGCAAAAGCTAGCGAATTTTACGCCAAAGCCTGCGGCATGGATAACGGCGGCGGATGCTACAACCTAGGCAACCTATACGCGCAAGGACGAGGCGTCAAAGAGGACGCAAATGCAGCCAAAAAATACCTCAAAAAAGCGTGCGATATGGAGCCGGAGCTAGCCTGCGACCGATATAAAGAGTTTATCCAAAGATAGCACGGCCGCCTTTGCGCGGCAAATTTGACTCAGTAAATTTGATGGTAAAATTTGCCGTTTTAGCGTCACATTTTAGCGGCAAGCTGCACGTATAAAAATCTCTCGCAAAAATCAAATCATGAGCCAGGACGATAAGCATCGCCCCGGCAAACGCAAAGTCGGCAAAGCGCCGACTTTATCAAATCTAGCTCCGTAAATTTAGAGCATAAAAAACGCTATGACGCACACGGCTATCGCCATCGCCGGAGCCGTTCGCTTAGCTATCTCAACCGGGCTAACCATAGCTAGACCGGCACACACGATCGCTGCACCCGCGATAGGAGACGACGAGCGGCCTAGAGCGCCCGAGATCGCAGCGGCCATACCTAGCTTATCCTGCGCAAAGCCCAGATCCGCGGCGTGAACGGTGATAGCTTGGTTAAACGCCATAGTAGCGGCGTCGCCGGAGCCCGTAACCGTACCCATGAGATACGGCACGAAAGTACCGCCGTAGCGCACGAACTCCTGAGAGTGTTTCAACCACTCAGTGACCGCATCGATCGCTCCGCACGCCTTTAGACCTGCGACGAAAACGCCGGCAGCGATGATGATACCCATAACCTCGGCGTAGGCACTACCCATACCGTTAAAAAACTCTTTGGTGATCTTTTCCGGGCTCGTCCACGTGATGAAAACCGCGATGATAGCGCCAAGGATCATAGCCTCGGCCACGCCCATCTTCGTCCATGCTAGCCATGAGATTTTATTTAGGCCGGTGCCGCCGACGACTAGGATAACTAGCGGGATGAGAGGCGCTAGAGCAAAGAGTAAATTTACCTTCGTCTGCGTCGCTTCGCCCGCGTTGCTTGTAGATTTAGGCGAAAAATCCTGCCCTTTTTGATAATCTTTAAAGATAATCGCCGTCAAGCTAATCACGATCAAAACGACGATACCAGCGGCTACGGCGTTTGGAAACTGTACGCCGATGACGTCTTGGACGGTGTAGGCTTCGTTTGTCTTTTTAACCATGTCGGTTACGAAGATGTTGTGCGCGGAACCGGGGCTTAGCACGCCGCCAAACGTTCCCGCAAACACCGCCGCTCCCGCCATCGCAGGACGTACGCCAGAGGCCATCAAAAGCGGTATCATCGTAGCTCCGACCGCAGCCGAGCAGCCCGCAGCCGACGGTATCGCGATATTGATAAGATAAGTCAGTACGAAAGTAGCCGGAATCAGAAAAAATCCGATATCTTTCATCGGCTTCGTAAGCAGCAAAACTAGGTGCTGGTCGCACTTAGTCACCTTCATAACATAAGCAAAGCCCATGCTAGCGCAAATCGCCTTGATAAGCCCCGCAGAGGTCATCGACTTCGTAAAGCTCTCAAGCGCTCCGAGCGGATTTAGACAGATGACGCAGAGCACGAGTCCCACGCCGATGAGTACGGTTTTGGTCTCTCTTTTTTTGACCAATAAAAATACGACGGCGATCAAGCCTATGACCGCACAGATTAGTTTAGCAGTAGCCATTTTGTCCCCTTTAATTTTGTGTTTTGTACTTATTTCAAATTTAGACCAAATTTGCGCCGCTTGGGTTTTGCGCGCTAGTTTCGAGTCAAATTTAATCTTTTCGTTTAAATTCGTCGACAGGCGTTTATCTAAAATTTGCGGGCCTCTAAAAAACCGCGCCTTAAATTTGAGTTTTTCGTTAAATTTCGCCAAATCGTAACGACTATTTTAAAGAACGTTTTTACCGATTTTAGCCCGCTAGTTAAATTTGAGTGCGGGCCCAAACGGCTAAAATTTAAAGCTCTCGCCGACTTTTATAAGCTCGGTTTCTTTTTGATACGCCATTTTTAAAACCGGGCTATTTTCCATACCCATCACGGCCGCGTTTTCGCCCTTTATCCTTAGAGCCGTGCCTTCAGGCAGCGCGTAGATCAGGCTTTTTTGATTTACTATCAAAAACTCCTCCAGCCTCTCCTCCCTGCTTTCGCCGTTGTGTCCTGCGATCTTGCCGCTGATAAAGTGCGGATTTATCTGATGCGGGAAGATATTTAGCGAATCAAAGCTCTTTGGCATGATGATAGGCATATCGTTTGTCGTCATCATCGTGCTTCCCGCGACGTTTGCGCCCGCACTCCAGCCAAAATACGGCACTCCGGCCTCCACTCTTTGCCTGATAGCTTCGACTAAATCAAATTTATAAAGATAGTAAAGCAGCACAAATGTGTTTCCGCCGCCGATGCAGATGGCTTTGGCCTCGGCTACGGCGCGTTTTGGATCGCTAAATTTATGGATGGACGCGATATTTTTGTACTCCAGGCAGTCGATGACTTTTTGCTCGTACTCGTCGTTTGTGCGGCGAACTCCGGCATACGGGATAAAAAGCACCTGCTCGTCCCAAACCTCGCACTCTTTTAAAAAGTCGTATATCCAGTTTTTACAATGCTTAAGATAGCCCGTATCCTTGTAACTCGAACTGCTTAAAAGCAAAGCCTGCTTCATAAAATCCTCCTAAATTTACAAATTTTATTTTCTCGAAACTCAAATAATGTAATTTAAAATATAAAAAT
>NZ_CALIAV010000036.1 GCF_938045625.1 uncultured Campylobacter sp. | reverse complement strand
GGCCGCAGCCAAAACGATAGAACCGAAAAAATTCTTACGCATATTCGCTCCTTTTAGGGAAATTTATCAAATTTTACTACTACCAAGTCACATAATAATCATACTAGCTTTAAATCAAATTTAAAGTTAAATTCTAATATATCTACTTAAATTTTAGAACGTAAACGAGACGGGTAACAGTCTAAAATTTGATATAATTAGCCCTGCTTTATAAAATTTAAGGAGAGAAAATGCCATTCGTAAATATAAAAGTAGCCGCTCCAGAGCCTACAAAAGAGCAAAAAAAGCAAATCATCGCCGAGATTACGGACACGTTAGCGCGCGTATTAGGCAAAGACCCAGCCGCAATACTCGTGATGATCGAAACGCTCGGTATGGACAGCATCGGTAAAAGCGGTCTAAGTCTTGAGGAGATCAAACAAAATAAAGAGAAAAAATGAGCGAATTTTTATAGGATTTTGAGCTAAAAATCACGCTCGCAGCGGGCGATACTTGCGCCGCTAAGCGGTCTAAATTTACCGAACACGCAGGCGGGCAGCAGTTTAAAAACCGCCGCTGCGAACCGTTCTAACGGGCGAGTATCCGACCTCTCGCCCAAGATTATCGGCGGACGGACGATCTGAAGGCTGTCAAAGCCAAGCTCACTCACGCGCCGCTCGATACGTCCTTTAGCGCGCAGATAAAAGCTTAGCGAATCCTCGCTCGCACCCGGAGCTGATACGAGCACGAAGCGCCGTACGCCCGCTGCTTTGCCCCACTTCGCCGCTGCATAGACATAGTCCACATCCACGCGTAAAAACGCCTCGTGCGAGCCCGCCTGCTTCATCGTCGTGCCCAGCGCGCAAAAAATTTCGTCAAATTTATGCGGCGCGATATCCGAGATACCCTCAAAATCAATGATCCGCGCGCGAAACTTAGGGTGGCAAAAGCCTATCTCGCGGCGCACCCATACCTCTACCTCATCGTAACCGGGACTCTCGCAAAGCTCGCGTACCAGCTCCCTGCCCACGACGCCCGTAGCGCCCAGCACCAAGGCGGATTTACCCATTTTCGCTCCTTGAATTTCTTTAAATTTTATCGCGCTTTGCGGTCAAATTTAACTCCGGCGCTACGTTACTCAAAATTTTACGCTTCGTCGCGCGGCGCGTAATGCATAAATTTTAGCGTTTGTCCGCGTAATCAAATCGCGCAGCTTGCAGGCTAAACTCGAAGTTGTTTCGATCCACCGCGCCTACGCACGCGTCGCTATCGTAAAGCGCAAGCAGAAATTCCGCCATCTCCTCGCTTGAATGATACCGCGCAAAAGCCGCGTCGTAGTCGTAGTCCGCGTCATCCGTCGCCACGGGACCGAACTCCGTCCTAGTCGCGGCAGGCGCTAGGACTTTAGCCTGCATTTTGGCCTCTTTATCCTGCACCAGCTCTCGGTGCAAGCCCTCCGTAAAGGCGCTTACGAAAAACTTGCTCGCGCAGTAGGTGACGGCGTTTGGCACCATGCTGTAGCCGCCTGCGGAGGAGATATTGATGAGTTGGGCGGGCTTGCGCTTGTAGTCGCGTACGAAGAGGTGGCTTAACAGCGTAAGCGAAATGATGTTGAGCTCCAGCATCTGCGAGACTTTGGATAGATCGCGCTCGCCGACCGCGCCGTAATCTCCAAAGCCCGCGTTGTTTATGAGCGTCTTTAGCTCATAGCTTTTTAGCTCGTCCCAAAGCGCTAAGACGTTCTCGCTGCGCGCAAGGTCGCAAATTTTAACGAGGGCGTCTGATTTGGGCGAAATTTTAGCGATCTCGTCCTTTAGGTTTTGCAGAAGCTCCGCTCTGCGCGCGATTAGGATCAAATTTTCTCCGCGCCTCGCAAACGCCTTTGCCGCGGCCGCTCCGATACCCGAACTTGCGCCGGTGATGACGATATATTTTTTCATTTTCTATCCTTTTTTTGATTCTTTGGTTTGAAATTTTACCGAAGCTCGCCGCGTATTCACGCGTGCACTCGTCTTAAATTTGCAAATTCACCCGCGTTTTGCGAGGCGGTTATTCGTCGCTTATGGGCGTGCGCTTGGTATCTACCGCTTTGCCGTCCAGATAA
>NZ_CALIAV010000035.1 GCF_938045625.1 uncultured Campylobacter sp. | reverse complement strand
TATAAATAGAGTTAAAAATTTTGGCGGACCGAGCATTTTTGGAACGATCCGCCTTGCAAATTCTAATTAGAATTTATATCTTAAATTCGTGAAAAACACCCTTCCCTCTTCCGGATAGCCTTCTCTATACTCGTAGTTTTTATCAAACAAATTTGAAATGCCGGCCTCTACGCTTAAATTCTCCGTCGGTTTGTAGGTAAGCTTTACATTTGTCACGCCAAATCCAGCGATTTTGTGATCTATGTGCGTAGTTCTGCCAGTTGGCACTCTAGACCACATACTTGAGCTTAACTCTTGAGAGAGATATAGGCTAAGTTTTGGCATAAATTTATAATCTGCATATAAAAATCCTTTGTGTTTTGGTAGATCATAGACCAGCGCGTCTTTGCCAGCTTCTTTGTATTTTGCGCTCATATAAGTGTAGTTGCCGCCTAGCTCTAATTTTGCGTTGCAAAATAGGCTGCACCAAGCTCAAAGCCTTTATAATAAGCCTTGTCGACGTTTACGTTCATCTCTCTGGTTTGTGCAAATTTAGTAACACTCGTAGTTCCTATGGCATCTTTAACTTTTGAGTAAAATATCGCTGTTTCTAGCCTCAAAAACTCGCCGAAACTCCTTTGATAGCCGATTTCATAGTGATTTGCTACTTCAGGTTTTAGATACGGGTTTGCAAAATTTCGCCCAAACTTCTCGCTATACCTATCTTTCATACTGGCAAAATAGGTCTTTTTGGCATAGCTTAGGCTTAGTTCGTCATTGCCATCAAAACTGTGTTTGATGGCAGCTTGGTAGTTAAAGGCATGCTTTTTGCCTACGTCAAAAGAGGTTAGCTTGTAGTTGGCGGGATTTCTACCTCCGCCGCCACCACCTCGAAACTGGATATAGTCTTCGGCTTTTACAGCATCTCTCGTGTCGTAACTAACGCCTAAGATCAACTTAGTAAAATCCGTAAATTTATAAGTATTTTCAAGTGCAAAGCTGTAAGCCTTATCCGCAAATGTTACGGTCGGCTCCGTACCAAACGGGCCAGTGTAGTGTATCTTATATCCCATGTGCTTATCTTTTTTGTAGCTTGTGGCAAATTTAAGCGTATCTTTGTCGCCTATATCGCCGCCAAGCTCCAAGCCAAAGCCGTACGATTTATCCTTATATTTGCTATCTTCAAGATTGTTTATGTCATACATCTCGTTTTTAAACTCATCTGCAAAAGCTTTGGTGTTTACATAAAGACTATTTGCGAACTGCGTATGAGATAGCCAATATATGCTTTCTTTGTCCCATTTCGGCCACTCCCAAAAGCGTTTTGCCATGTTGTATCTGGCGTAATGGCCGGTGTAGTACGGCTGCTCTTTTTCGCCTTTTTGATTGATATAGGCGATGGCGTACTCGTAGGTTTCGTTTGGCATAAAGCCGAATTTTATATTAAATTTCTTATCGCGCTGTACGGAGTTATCGCGTCTGCCGCCGTCTTCGTTGCGAGTAACGCCCGGTTTAAAGTCGTGAGAGAGCTACTGTCCCGCATCCTCCATATAACTACCGCCGGCTTGCACGTAAAATAGCTCTTGCTTGGTGCCGATACTGAAATCAACGTTGTTACCGTAGGTTTTGGCGTTTTTGCCCGTCTCAAAGCCGTAGCCGACGCTACCCTCAAACTCTTTCGTCGGCTTTTTGGTGATCAAATTTATCGCGCCGCCCATCGTATTTGGGCCATAAAGCACGGAGCTAGAGCCCTTTAAGATATCGATCCTGCTAAGATCAAACGTCGTAAATCGCCCAAAGTCCGAGCTACCATCATAAGGCACGTAAACAGGAATACCATCGATAAATAGCGGCACTCTGCGCGCGTCAAAGCCGCGAACGTAGAAATTTTGCTCGGCGCGCGGGCCTTTTTTATCTACGTAAACGCCAGGCGTGCTGTAAGCGACTTCCGAGAGACGCTTTATCTCATTCTTTTGCATCTGTTGCTCATCGATAGTCACGACGTTCGTGTCGCTTTTTTGTATGCCACCTACGCTTTCTACGACTTCGACTTGTCCTAGCGTAAACACTTCGCCGTGTAGTGCCATCGCAGCACAGCAGGCGATCAGGCCAATCCTTTTCATTAGCAACTCCTTGAAAATGAAATTTTTATTATATATTTTATAAAATACGTTTTTAACGAAGTTGAAATTATCAAAATATAAAAAATTAATTTTATTTCATGCATAGTTAAATTTGACTTAAAAATCGAGGTTTTTAAAATGAAATTTAAATTTCTACTTTGCATTGACGACACGGATGAGCTAGGTGGAGAGCTTTACCTGCAGGGTCTTTCTGAAAACTGGGCAAATTTAATATACGGTAAAATTTTCTAATATATAATCAGGCTTTAAAAACCAAACAAGGAAAATATCGTGAAAGAGTACAAGGCAAGTATGTAAGCTCGAGCGCCGACACCATCGTAGATAGCATAAATCCCGCCAACGGTTCGGTGTTTGCCAAAGTGCATATGGCTAGCAAAGAGGACATCGAACTAGCCATCGCAAGCGCTTATATAGCGCAAAAGCTTTGGGCAAAAACGACCCCTCGCGAAAAAGAAGCCGTGCTTTTAAGGGCGACTGAAATTTTTGAAAGAAGGGCGGATGATATTAGGGATATATTGATACGAGAAAGCGGCTCGACGATCGTAAAATGCAACTTTGAAATTAGCATCGTTAGCGATATATTCCGCGTTGCGGCGGGTGAGGCTAGACGCGTAACCGGTCAAACTTTCGTTTCAAACGACGACGGGGTTTTTTCGTATGCCATTCGTCGTCCGCGGGGAGTGATCGCCGGAATTTCGCCGTTTAATGCGCCAATGATTCTAAGCAGTAAAAAATTTGCCTTTGCCATAGCGGCGGGCAATAGCTTTGTATTAAAACCATCGTCAAATACGCCAGTTTGCGGCTTGGTGTTCGGCGAAATCATGCAAGAGGCCGGTTTGCCAGCCGGCGTGCTAGATATCATTCCGTGCTCAAGTAGCGTGCTTGGCGAAACATTTCAAGAAGATAAGCGTATATCCATGATAACGTTTACGGGTTCGACCAAGGTCGGCAGGCATATAGCTCAAAGCGCGGCGAAAAATATGAAAAAATGCACCCTTGAGCTAGGCGGGAAAAGTCCTGTTCTCGTTCTTGAGGATGCGGATGTTAGCTACGCCATAGATACCGCGTTTTTCGGTATCTTTATGCATCAGGGTCAAATTTGCATGGCAGGCTCGCGAATCATAGTGCATGAAAAAATTTATGACGATTTCGTCTCCAAATTTACGGAAAAAGTTAAATTTTTACAAGTCGGCGATCCGACCGATGCGCGCACTGTTATCGGACCGCTTATCGAGCGTAAACAATGCGAATTTATCGATGATTTGGTTATTGACGCAAAGAAAAAAGGCGTGTGTGTGCTAACCGGCGGCACGAGCGAAAACAACTTTTATATGCGGACCACCGTCGCGGATGTTACGCCGAGTATGAAAATCTTTTCAACCGAGGCGTTTGGGCCGGTTGCGGCTATTATCAAAGCGCGAGATTTAGATGAAGCCATAGAACTAGCCAATAGTACGGATTATGGACTAAGCGCGACCGTCATCACTCAAAATGTCGCCAACTATCTGCGCTGCGCCGAGGAAATAGAAACAGGGGTGCTACACGTAAACGGTCCTTCGTTGCAAGACGAGGCGCATATTCCTTTCGGCGGAGTAAAAATGAGCGGGCTGGGTCGCGAGGGCGGGCATTTTTCTATCGAGGAGATGACCGAGCTAAAATGGATCACCGTCGAAGGCATAGGAAATCATAAATATCCATTTTAAATTTATTTAGCTTGTAAGGCTTTATGATTTTGGGTTGGTTTTAGTCTGCTTAAATTTAGTAGTAACCAAGAACAACAAAAACTCGCTTAAATTTGACAAGATCGCGGACGCCTTTTTCGGCTTTAAACTAGAAAAGAGCCCGATAACGCTACCAATATAAAAGAACAAAGGCAGGATTATGAAATTTACCATAAGGGTAAATTGGGAGATCTAGCTGCGACGCAGATAACAGCCGAGATGATAAGCAAGCACCATAAGGATATCTCTCAAATCATCTCCCCTAAAACCAAACGTAAATTATCGCAATCTCGCATCAATGCCATAATGGGCATAGTTAGGACGATTTTTAATCACGCCATAAAAGTAGGCCTAATTAATCACATTAGCCCATACAAGATAGAACTAAAAAAACCGAATAACAAACGAGAGAGATTTTTAGAGCTTATAGAGATAGAGCTTTTGCGCAAAGAAGTAGCAAGTAAAGAAGACTTTGCGTTAGAGCTATTCGTGGAGCTGGCTTTATGCACAGGAGCTAGGTTGGAGGGAATTTTAAACATCAAGAAAAAGGATTTAGCACTATCCACTAAATCAGTTACTATAAGCGATTTTAAGACAAAGAGCACTTATGCTGGATTTTTAAGCAAAAAAGCGTTAGGAATGATAAATCAAATTTATACCGCCCTGTCTCCGAACGACTCTTTGGTAAATAAACCAAAAGCTACTATTCAAAACGTCTTACAGCCGTTACTTAATAAGCTCTTTAATCAAAATTTAGATATAAGCGACGCAACCAATAGAGTAGTTATTCATACCCTTAGGCATACGTTCGCTTCGCATCTTGCTATAAAAGGCACTCCGATACTAACGATAAAAAAGCTAATGAATCACTCCGATATCAATCATACTCTAAGATACGCTAAGCTGATGCCAGACAGCGGAAGAGAGATGGTGGAGACGTTGTATGAGTAGGTTTATACAAGTTATTTATTCGGCGACAAATGTGTAAAAAACTGCATTTTATATCATATATGACATAATAAGGCTTAGTTACGCAGAAGGGTTGCAATGTGGAGCGTAGAGTTTGCAAGCGAAGCCATAAAAGACGAGTTCTTGGAGCTGCCGACCGGACTTAGACAAAAGAGGCTATAAATGTTCGAGCTCTTAGAGGCTAGGGGTAATACCTTGGGAGAGCCGTACACTAAAAGCATAAAAGACGGGCTGTTCGAGATACGCATAAAGTCGGATGAAGGAATAGCTAGAAGCATATATTGTTATGAAATCGGCAAAAGAATAATAATCCTACTAACTTTTGTTAAGAAGACACAAAAGATACCTAAAAGTATACTAAATTTGGTAGAACAAAGATTAAAGGAGTTTAAAGATGGCAACCGTTAATTTTAGAGAAGTTTTAAAACCCCGAATTTAAAGCGCAATACGATGCGCTGGAGGACGAATATAAAGCCATAGAAGCTTTGATAGACGCTAGAAACGAGGCTGGGCTAACTCAAAGCGAGGTAGCTAAAAGGATGGGCATAACCCAATCAGCCGTAGCTAGAATAGAAAGCGGGGCGTATAATATCAAGTATAAAACATTCTTTAACTACATAAAAGCTTGCGGCAAAAGAGTGGCGATAGTGTAAGTAAGATTAATTATCTAACAAATACTCAAGTCAATACAGGAGAAAAATTAAGCTTTGTTGATTCTCAAGACAGCGTTCTTGCGGATACGATAGTTAAGATTTGGAAAAGTAAGACTCTTATAGCATGAACATATTTAAAACGCAACTAAAACGAGGGTTTTAATACGACTGCGAAAACGAATACGGCTATATTATAGCGATGCTTGTTTTATTAAACAATCTTAACCCCGCACAAAATGCTCTTCTTTTTGATTCTTATTTCTTGCTCAAAAACAATCTCTACTTTAATACTTATTTATGCTATAAGAATACTAGCAACATCTTAATTTTAAAATTTGTGCTAAAATACCAAATAAAAAAATAAAAGTAAATTTCCATATAAACCAAAATTTACTTTAACTTAATAAAAACAATCGCTTCAAATTCCATCATGCAGTCTTAGAGCTTGATATCATTTATCAAAACATCAAGAATAAACAACCCCTACATAAGACAATATGTTAATACTTACTTAGCAAACTCAAATGAGTTTGCTGTAAGGTCTTGGCAGACGGCCGATATTTTTCTTTGGCCGAGCAAAAGAAAAATATAAAAACTTAGACGAAACTTCATCGCTCGAAAATGATTTTTCGTAGATAAAACGTCTAAGTTTTTTAATAGGAAGCTTTTAACGATCATTCGTTAAAAGCTTATAAAAGCTTCCGATTTGCAAGCATAAGCGGCGTACAATATACGCCTTGGTAAGCACTGCTAATTTGAGCATATTTTTATATGTGGTCATCACTAGAAATATTATCTTAACAGGCTTTTGAGCGCCGTTTGCGGCAAATTTACGGGCAAATCTCGTAAAATCAATAATAATATTTTCTATTTTTCATCAAATTTTTGGGTGCCGTGCCGTAATAATCGCAAAAAAGCTTGCTGAAGTGGCTTTGATTTTTAAAGCCCGTCGCAGCCGAAATTTCGGCGATATTTAGCTCTGAACCTTGCAACATCGCCAGCGCTCGCTTCATTCGCTCTTCGCGTAAAAATTCGTAAGGAGTTTGCCCAAACAAACTTTTAAAGCCGACTTTAAGCTTAAATTCGTTCAGCCGCACCTGTTTTGAAAGCTCTTTTATAGACGGCGGATTTTTGATATCTTTGCTTAAAATTTGCCTAGCTTTTTGTAGCGCGTTTTTGTCCACTTCGTCTAGTATAACATTCTTATTTGGGCATTTTAGGCGGCTGAATTCGTTATAAATAAGCTCTAAAATTTTACTTTCTAAAAGCAGTCTTTCAAGCGGCTCGTCGGCGTTTAGCGATAAAATTTGGTTTAATAAAATTTTATTTACGGCGCAGGTGTCGTTTTGCGAGACGAGTTTATTTGCGCCAAGCTCGATAAGATCGCCGAAATTTGCGCTCATAAACGAGTTTTCTAGGAATAAATTTATTCCCGCGTGCGCGCCACCGTAAATCTCTTGATCCGAGCTTGGTAGATCGACCGAGCTGATCGTGGATAGTCCGCTTTTGTATTCGATTTTGCCATTCGCCGAGCTTAGGCTGATGCCTCCTTGTAGGGTGAAATTTATAAAGCAGCCCCGCAAAGCGTGAAAATCGCCGACTATTTTGGTGTCATCTTTGGCGTCCATTTTTATCGCGCCGAAGGCTATTTCATCGCTTAGCGCTATATTTTTGGCGCGGATTTTGACGCCAAGACCAGCCAAAACTCCGTCTTCGCTGCTATTAAATTTATCCATAAAAACGTCTGCGGATACCGTGCGCAAATTTTTCCTTTAAATATAAAAATAAATCCGTCATTTGTAAATTTCGGGTTGATAATAAATTTCAAAAATATTATACTATCCTTAAAGTAAAGAAATTATAAAAGGAGTCTAAAGTGAGAAAAATTTTGCTTTTAAGTGCGGTTGCGGCGCTAGCGATAGCGGCTCCCGCTGTGAGGTTGGATGAGGTCAGCGTATCGGTTCAAAAGATCGATGAAAACGCTAGCGAGGTGGCGGCTGCGGTGAGCGTGCTGGACGAAAAAGAGTTGCGGCTTAGAGAAGCGAAGGATCTAAACGGGCTTAGGAGCGCATCGTCAAATTTATCGTTTTTGCAAGGCGGAGGCATTTCGCTTTTTATCATGCGCGGCGTGACGAGCGATTACGCATTTGATAGCCCAAACGTCGGGCTTTATCTGGACGGCATTAGTTATCTTGGCACTTACGGTAACTACGTATTTTTGGAGGATATCGAGCGTATCGAGATCCTAAAAGGGCCTCAAAGCGCGCTTTACGGCAAAAATGCCTACGCAGGCGTGATAAATGCGGTCTCCAAAGCTCCTACCAACGAACCGCAAGCAAAGATCGGACTAAAGCTTGGCGAGGATAGCCTGCGTGGTATTAGTTTTAGCGCGGGCGGAGCGATAGTAAAGGATAAATTTCTGGCTAGTTTTACCGGTTTTAGCGAAAAGAAAAACGGCTTTATGTATAACGAAAATTTAAACAAAAGCGACGACTACAAAGATACCCTTTACGGCAAAATTTACTTTAGATTTTTACCTACGGACGAGCTTACGGTGGATCTTATTCAAAACCATTACAAGATAGCTAACGGCGCGCAAAGATCGAATTTGCCTAGCGCAGCCAATAGAACGCGCTACGCCAACGGCATGGAGGGCGAAGAAAACGCCAAAAACTACGAAGCATCGCTAAAGGCAGAATATAAATCGAGCGACTATGCCCTTACTTCGCTTACGACTTTCAGGGATTATAAAAACGACAGTAGTTACGACGGTGATCATCGCCCCGCGTCCTTGTTGGATGTGTATTACAAAGAGGACAGAAAGGATTTTACGCAGGAGTTTAGATTTAGCGCCGATAACGCGTATGGCAAATTCGTCCTAGGCGCTGCAGCGGGCGCTACGCAAAGAGACGTGCGAAGTAGCGTAAACAGCGTGATGTTCGGCGGTATTCGCTCGCTGCAAAATAACAAAACCAGAAGTAAAAACTACGGCGTTTTTACGCATAATGAAATTTATCTGCCGCTTGATTTTTCGGTTATTTTGGGAGCTAGATTCGACAAAGATAGTGTCAAATTTCAAAACCGCATGAACGGCGAAAATTTAAGCGATTCATATAGCGCGCTATCACCCAAGATTGGACTAAAATACGCTATAAACGACGAGGTTACGGCGTATGCGAGCGTATCTAAGGGTTATAAGCCGGGCGGTTTTTGGGCCGCCTCGCCTACGTCTAAAAAATGGTACGATAAAGAGACTATGACTAGCTACGAAGTCGGCGTAAAGGGGGCTTGGGAGCGGTTTGAGCTAGGCACCGCCGTTTTTCGCGCCGATATCAAAAACAAGCAAGTAGTAAGCGTCATTGTAGCGCCTAATATCACGGTGGCAGAGAACGCCAGCAAGGCGCGCTCCCAAGGCTTTGAACTAGACGGCGCCGTGCTTTTGGCGGACGGATTAAAGCTTAGCGCAAATTTGGGCTACGCAAAAAGCGTCTTTAAAGACTACAAAGACGCACAGGGCGATTATAGCGGCAAATACGTCTATTACGCGCCAAGGCTAACTTATGGCGCAGGGCTTTCATATGAGGCTCCAAGCGGATTTTACGCGGCGGCATTTTTGCGAGGACAGAGCAAATTTTATACCGATAAGGCCAATGTCGTAGAAAACGCAGGCTACGCGACCGTCGATGCAAAAGTAGGCTTTAATCACAAAAATATCAACGTTTATATTTACGCTAATAATCTTTTCGACAAAGATAACGACGTAAAATACGCCACTATGCACTACCTGTCCGACCCTCGCGAGATCGGCGTAAAATTTGAATATAAATTTTAAGGAAAAAGATGAAAAATTTTAAATTTAAAAGCGGCGAAAATCTAAGCTACGACGACTTTGGTAGCGATTTTAAAGATGTTTTGGTTTATCATCATCCGCTGATGATTTTTCCGCAAAATACCTTGATAAATTTCTGCGATAAAAATCAAATAAGGCTTATTTTGATATATAGAAGCGGGCATTTTAACAGCTCGCTTTTTAGCGCGGATGATAGTTTTTTAAAATTCGCCCTGCGCCTAAAAGAGTTTTTCTCGGCGTTAAATTTGGGCGAATTTAGCGTGCTGGGCGAGTCGGTGGGCGCGGCTTACGCCTACGCTACGGCAGTAGCTTGCGGCGAAGAGGCGAAAAAGGTATTTATACTAAGCGGATTTAACGCCCCGCCCGAGCTTTTGACAAGCTACTCCGACTATGCGCACATAAAGGAAATTTATGATTTTGCATCGCACAATACGCCTGAAAATACGGCGCAAACGGCGTGGGAAAAATACGGCTCGCAGGCTAAGGGTGCGCTAAAAGAAGCGATAAAAGCGCAGCTTAACGGCATCGGCTTTGACCTCTGGCTCCAAGCTAGGCCGTGGGGATTTGAGCTAAAAGACGTCTCGCAAAGCGTGCTTATGTATCACTCCAGAGCCGACGAGGAAGTACCTTTTGCCGTCGCTTCGCAAGTGTCGAGGATGCTACCGAACTGCGAACTAATCGCCGCCCAGGATACGCCTCATCATAGCGCAAAGGCGCTTTTGGATTTTTTAAAGATCATCAAAGAGAGGTTGTAAATTTAGCTTTTGCGTAAATTTTACGAGCCAAATAAGCTCGTTTTGCGGTTTTTCTCTCGTTGCGAGCGGGTTTGCTTGATGCGGGATTAAATTTACCGCCTTTTTTGCGCCCGAGACTTAAATTCGGTCTTGCGTTCGGGTGCATTTAATCCGCATTGCCGACGCGGGCTAAATCTGCAAAGCGATTTGCAAAACTCTGCGAAATAAATTTTACGCAGTTTTTTGTACTAGACGGCGACTTAAATCCCGCAAAATCGTAATCCGCTAGATAAATTTATAAATCTTTATAAAATAAACTAGGCTCAAAACGCAAAACGCCGCCGCGCCCAGCACGACCGCTCCGTAACCCAACGTCCCCGCCAAAAGCGTTCCGAGATAAAACGAAAATATCTGAAATGTCATACTTAAGCTGCTTTGCACGGCGTATTCGCTAGCGGGTCGCCGTCCCGAGGCACGTTGCATCATCATCGTGGAAATTATCGTCGCTTGCGCCATATATACCGCATACGCCGCGCTCGAAGCAAAAAGTACCGACGCGCGGTCCGTCCAGCCGACAATAGGTAACCAGATGGCCAGGATGCCTAGCGTCTGCATCGCTACGGCGTATAAAAAGGCTCTTTTGGTGCCTAGCTTTTTTACCGCAAAGCCCGCCGCGAGCGCACCCGCGAAGCCAAATATCGTGCCGTATATGTGCAAGACCTCGCCGATATCTTCCAGCTTCCAGCCGATATCTACAAGCATCGGACTAAGCAGTCCAAACGCCGCGCAGATACCGATAGATTGTACGAAAAGCACGCTAAGCCAAGCCTTTTTACCCTTAAAAAAGCCAAACATCGCCCTAAAATCCAGCCCCTCGCCGGCGTTTACGCGCTCAGGCTCTTTAAAGAAAGCAAGGCTAAGCAAGGAAACCGCTATCAAAGACGTCAAGAATAAATTCGCCTCGCTCCAGCCGAATTTTGCGTAGATTACGAGCGTTAGGCCGTTACCGGATACGTGTCCTATCAATCCGCCGCTAAGCTTGAGGGCGTTTGTGAAGCTTAAATTTGAGCTGTTTGAAATTTTAATAAAAAATGCGTTCGACGTCATCGTCCAGGTGGCCGAGATAAAGGCCAAAAGCACCGCTAAAGCGATTACAGCAGGTAAATCGTCGCGCGGATTTAGAAGCGAAACCGCATATAAAATCGCCAAAGTAAGGCACTGAAAGACTAGGATAATCTTTTTGTAACCGCCTATTTTTAGCGCTATAGCGTCGATAAACGGCGACCACAAAAAAGCCAAAACCGCGAAAAGTCCAAGCCCTCTAAGCGCGCCGACGCGCTCTAAACTAAAACCGTCTTGACGCAGGATGCTAACGAGTCCCTCGCCGAAAAATCCGATGCAAATAAACTGCGCGATGCAAAGGCTAAGCACAGTTAGCGACCTGTAAAGCAAATTTATCCTTTAATTTTTTAGCTAGATTATATTTAAATGGATAGGCGTTATCAAGAATATTTTGACGTTTGGGGGATAAATTTTTATATTTTAAGAACTTTTGACAAAATTCGGCCACATCACCAAAGTATAAAAAGATCTAGGTATACGCTCAGATTTGGTGTAACCAGCTCGCACATTATATAACTTGGTATATGTTGGCAAAAAAGAAGCTTATTAAATATGCTGACTAAAAATTTTGGTAACTTTATATTCGAAATCAAAAACCAATCCAACTAAAAGCCTATCCCCATACCGTCTTTGCCGGCTATTTTGCTTTTTATTTCATTTTTTATTTCTCTAGGCTCGTCATCTAATAGCTTACTAAAATTCGGTATTAAATTGCTTATTTTTGAGATAAAACTAATAACCTTCGTTTTAAAGCTTTATAATATAGATAACTTATTCTGTAAATTTTCTATCGTTTCGTCTTTGTTTTTTACTTTTCCTTCCAGCTCGGATATTCTTTGGTCTTTGCCATTTATAGAAGTTTGTAGTTTAACGATTTGTAGTCGTTTACTATCATTGTCTTCTTTCAAAGCTTCTTCGTTTCTTTGCGATGCTTCTAGTTCCTCGTTTCTTTGTTTCAAAGACTGATTTGTTTTTTCTTTACTTTTTAGCTCTTCGTTGGCTTTTTCAAGCTCGCTTTGCAGGGCGTCTTTTTGATTTGCTTTTTGTTTCAGTTCGTCTATTTGGGCTTTGTCGGTCTCAAGGACCGTTATTTGATTTTGTAGTTTAATATTTTTATCTTCTTCTTTAATTAGTTGCAACGAAAGCTCACTTATTCGCAAATTTTTATCTTTTATAATATCATCTTGATTATTTAGATTTGCGTTTATCTCTTTTAGCTTTTCGTTTTCTTGGATTAGCTCTTCGTTAGATTGCTCTAGTTTATTATTTTTTGCTATCACTTCACCTTTGTTTAAAAGTTGCCTAGTTAGCTCGTTCACTCTTTGCTTTAGTTCGCTATCCGTAATTATGCTTATATTATTTTGCATTTGCTCTAAAATCAAATTTGTAAGGTCTTCTACAAAAGCTTTGTTGTCCTTGGCTTCTATTCTAAAATATTCTTTACCGAACATAGGTTTTTCCTTTTTTATATACTTCCTTGCTTCATTAACTATCAATTGTCTAATTTTATTTTTAAACTCTTGCTCGGCACTATAATCTTTTTCAGTGCGGTGCATTTGCTTTAGATTTTTGTGCCTCATCTTGCTACCAGGCTCGCCGCGCAATGCTATACCCTCAAATGCCGCCCCTCCCATTTCTTGCATACTTCTGCCGAATTTACTCGTATTTCCTTTTCCGTCGAATCTTAAATTTCTATGTTCTTTAAAGAGATAATTCGTAAAAATCAGTTGATAGTGTTTAGTCTTTTCGTCGTTGTGCTCGCTAATCAATAAACACTTTACACCATATTTTGCACAGTACGATCTCGCAAATTTAAGGACTCTGTCAAGCGAGACCTGAGCGTTGATAAAATTTACTTCGGTTTTATTTAGTCCCTCTTTGGATTCTTTATTCCGATCGGTACCGAAACTTATGACTATTTCGGAAAACCCGACCATATTTTCTCGCCAACGATTCTTTACCACCTTGCCGTTTTTATAAGTTTTAGTTTGGGCTTCGTAGTCGGCTTTCATTTTTTCGTGATATTCTCTCAAAAGCGCTTTTATATATTCCTTATCATTAAATTCTTTATCTCCTGCTGTGATCTCTCGCATGTGGCCGTTGTTGCCATACTCATTAAGCACTATGTATCTATTATTTCGGCTGTTACCTCTAAGATACCCAATCTTAGAGGCGTGTTTGACCTCTCTAACATTGTGCTCATACCTTATAATAGCCTTTTTGAGCGTCAAGAATTCGCTTCTTACACAAAGAACTAGGCTGTGTCCGCCTATTTGAAGGGCATTACTCATTTTTGATCCTTTTCTTTATTATCTACTATAGAAATTAAGAGCATGTTTTAACCCTTTTTTGAAAAATATAAGCCGCAATATCAGTTATTGCAAACGCTATTCGAGAATTCTTTGCATCTCCCATTTTGATATAACGTGGAATATCCCTGCCCTGCGATATACGAAGATCAAGAGTGGATATACCAATACCAAGAACCGCTGCGGTTTGCTTTCTGCCTAGAACTACCTTTCCTTTATATTGGCTAGATATGTGCTCAAGAAGCGTTTTGTACTCTAGGTCGTTATATAACTCATTAAGCATATTATTTTTCTCCTTCTGCTTAGTTCTTACATAACTAATTACAGCAACTTTTCATTTACTTTTAGTATTTTGAATGGTTTTTGGATAGTTTTAGAAAAATTTTTTATACTCTATGGTTCTTTAGGGTATTTTAGAGTAATTGAGAGTAAAAACTTATTTTCATGTTTTTAAAAACAAAAATAAGGCATCTTAGATTGACCCAGAAAACATAGTGAGAAATTGGAATACTAAAAAAATTTAGGAACAAATAGGGAACAAATTTTATAAAACTAAGAAAACTTAAAGCTCTTGAAATATCGATAAAATCGGGATTTAAAAAGGATTTTTTAGTATAGATGGCTCCGGATGATGGATTCGTATAATATCATTTCTTAAAGTATTTTATATGCCTCTAAAATACCACATAATACCCTATAATAGGCACTTTTATCAATTAAGTTTACTCTAAGCTATCTTAGAATATCATGTATTTTTACAAAAACAGAGGGGAAATAAAGGGGGAAAAATGCTACGCCACTTTTTAAGCAAAAGGAGAAACCTTAAATGGCTTTAATGTCTTATAATAAATTTGCAAATACAAATAAATATCCGGGAGTTAGAATTTATATTTCCGAAAATAACGATATGATTTTTTACGTAAGGCTAGACGGCAAAGATATAAAAGTAGGCTCAAAATCAGAAGGTGTGAACGTAACCTACGCCTATAATAAAAAGAAGGAATATGATACCAAAAAGAGAAACGGCGAACTGCCAGATAGCATAGCCAAAAAACAGCTTGCTAAAAGTGGTTTAAAGTTTGATGACATAGCAAAAGCATTTTTTGATTATAAGCTCGAACAAACGCCAGATAAAATGGAAAACATTAAAGAGCAAATCTGCATGTACGAGCAGTATCATAAAAGTAAATTCGGAAGTATCGCTACTAGCTTGATAAGCTCCGAGATGATACAAGAGCATTTTAAAAACATAAAGGAAACAGTGTCTAGTAGAACCGGCCGCAAGCTATCACAGTCGCGTACAAACGCCATCATGGGCATAATAAGAACGATTTTTAACTACGCTATAAAACAAAAACTTATATCTCATCTTAGTCCATTTGATATAGAGATCAAAAAACCAGATAATAAACGAGAGAGATTTTTAGAACTTATAGAAATCGAGCTTTTGCGCAAAGAGCTAGCTGGCAAAGGAGATTTTGCTCTAGAGTTATTCGTAGAACTTGCTTTATGTACTGGAGCTAGGCTTGAAGGTATTTTGAATATGAAGAAAAAAGATATATCGCTTTCAAATATGAGCGTAAATATAACCGACTTTAAAAGCAAAAATCCAGAAAACAAAAGGTATACGGGATTTTTAAGCGATGAGGCATTGGCGTTGATAAACAAAATTTACACGAAAATTTCGCCAAATGATGCTCTTGTCGATAAACCCTATGCCACCCTCCAAAATGCTTTGCAGCATCTATTAAACAAACTCTTTAATGATGGGCTTGCGCCAGAGGACAGCGCAAATAGAGTCGTAATACACACGCTAAGGCATACGTTCGCCTCTCATCTAGCCATAGCCGGCACCCCGATACTAACGATAAAAAAGCTCATGAACCACTCGGATATCAATCACACCCTAAGATATGCAAAGCTGATGCCTGATAGCGGTAAGGATATGGTGAAGAAATTATATAAAGTATAATTTTGTAGAAAAAGTTGTATAATCCAACAAAACTATTAGGAGGGCTGAGATGTTCGATTTTGTCGCTTACCATGTTTAAAAATAAAACCATAAATTTAAATCGTATATATTATATATAGGCAAACACAATGACTCAAAAAAGAGAATTTATACCGTAAGAGCTTCCGCTGGATTTAAGCCTACCGAGCAAATTTATAAAGCACTAAATAGAGCCTCAAGAAAACTAGGCGAACTAAACGGCTTTATAAAAATAATTCCAAACCATGATATTTTGATAAATTCTCTCGTTTTGCAAGAGACAAAAGATTTGAGAGCGATCGAAAACATTATCACGACGCACGATGAGTTATTTTTAGCGCAAATAGACGAAACCAAGATAGCACAGAGGTTATGAACTACGAAATCGCCTTAAAAAAGGGCTACTCACTTATAAAAAAAGATAATCTATTCTTAACTCGTCATATACTAGAGATTCAAAAACGCTTACAGCGTAGTAACGCCGGATTTCGCACTCAAAGCGGAACTATGCTTAAAATCCCGCCACGGGCGAGATAAAACATATACCGCCGCAACACTTGGTACTCTATATAATTTACAATATGATTTTAGATAAATAATTGAGACATTAATTTTGAAATTCAAAAAGAACCCATTGAGACAAGAATTACCAAAAAATTAATCTTATTAAATACTTAAAAATATTTTACTTAAATCAATACGATATGAGCTATAATCCATCACGGTCACAGGATAAGGCACATTATAATAATTTTTTGTTAAACAAATAATGCTCATTAAATATCGACCTTATAAAAGCCATACTTCTACTGCGTCATGAGCAAAAATTTATTAACATACCCCAAAATACTACGATGCAATCAAAAAATACTAATATCAATAGTCCAACAAACATGAAAATACAAATTACAACAAAAGATAATGGAATCTTGTCTTTTGTCGTTAAGCTTAGTTCGTCAGTCAGCCATTTTATATGTGTTCTCCATTGCCAAAAGAATTTGTAGTGGGCAAACCAGTCGCTTAAAATTATTTGTTTAGGTTTTGAAATTCGATAAAACCCCTCTTCGAGTTCTTTTAGTTTGGATATGTCAGTATCTAAATTTTCTGTATTTTCTTTAGACTTTACTTCATAGTACAAGTCTTTCATACTATTAAAAATTTGGGTTAATTCGCTAGCGGCTCTACTGTATTCAACTTGATTTTCATTGTACTTTGAAATATAAATACTTATGATTCCAAAAATTATCAAACACGTTGAAACTATTTTTGTGCCAACTACATCAAAACATAAAGCTAAAACGCCTATGGCCAACGATAAGAACTCAATAATTCCAGGAACTTTTGAAGTAATATCATAGGTTGCAAAATGTTTCTTTGCACCAAATCCTACATTATAAGCACTCTGTGCTATTCGTTTTAGCAATAATTCTTTAGTCATTTCATCTCCTCTACAATAGGCACATCTATTATATCTCTTGCCACAACGACATTGTTTTGGACTATATAACACTCTACTAAATGGTTGCCTTTAAATTTAGTATGCTCTATTTTGGTTTTGTCTCCTTTGATTATTTGCCCTCTTATTTCATCTCTTTTCTTGGCCTCATCACCGCGGTTTAGAACCTTCCAATATATATCATAGTCGCCAACCGCTGTATTTTTGATTATTTCAAATTCTAATTTATTTTTTGGCAATAAATTTATTTTTCGTGCTAGCATATTTAATAATTTAAATGGTCTAAATCCATTCTGTGTAACATTACAATCAATTTCTAAGTCAAACCTTATATCAATGTCAAATTTGTTCTCAATAAACTCTTCCGTATTCCTATACTTTTCATTAAGGGATTTTGTTGAATTATTTTCTCTTAAAAAAATAGTTCCAAATATTTCTTTCCATTTTTTATCGGCAGCTACCTCATGCCCTTTATCCTCATATTCAATGGCTTCCAAAGACGCATCATATGCTTTTTGGGCTTTGCTCTCAAATTTCCCTTTTCTATAAATTTTTTGATTACTACCTACCGCATGCCAGTATTTTTGCTCTTTATTTTGATTTTTTAAATACCCAAAAAAGTCTCTAATCATCCAATGATAGTGCGAATATGATTTATTTTTATACTCCCAACTCTCTAAAAAATTATGAGCAAATGTATCTATCAATAATCCACCAATTGGTACGCTATGCTCATCTTTCCAAGCTCTAGTCATTCTACATAACCTTTTTAAATTTTTATTCCACTCATTATTTTTATCTTTTATTGTTTTTATTTCAGGTCTAGGATTTGTCCTCTTCCAGCTACCGCCATTATTGGAGTTGGGGTGTTTAAAACTATCGTCGCTATTTTCAAAACAAGGCACAACTTCAAAACAAATTCCATCACTAAAATCAACAACAATAACCTGACCATCCGCCCTTGTGTCAGTTTGTGAATATGTCTTTTTAATAGAATCTTTAACATCCTGGAGTAGAGCCGACTGTCCATTCCCGCTATAGTTGTTATACTGCGAGTATTTCTCATAAGGAAGCCAAAATAACATGTCAATATCGCTGGTTTTTGTTTCAGTATCTCTCCCATATGAACCAACATACAAGCTATGCTCTTTCTCCGAGTTTTTATTCCAAAAGTCATTGTTCAATCTTTTTGTAATTTGTTTATATCTATCTGATATTTTTGCTATCTTATCATCCGGTATACGTAAAATATAAATGAAATTTTCAAATTTACTAGCAATGCCCATGTTTTGCTACAACCTTTCTATTTAATAATATTTGTATCAAGCCTTATATCTTTATCCCCAACTTCTCAAACCATCCATTTCTTTTTAGGGTCTCGCACCTTTGCTCAAAATGCTCCATCATTACTTCCGCAAGCATAGTTTTGGATTTTATTTTGACTCTTTTGTCTTCGGCATTGGCTCTATCTTTTTTGTAAAAGTATAGCCCATCAAGCTTTTCTAGCTTTTTTATATACTTTGGCATCTTTTTTATATAGACTTCTACTATATTTTTTGCCGACTCGTTAAACATAGCTCTATCAACCTTAGCTCTTTTTAGTATTTCTATAAAGTCGCTATATCTGATATTGGTCTGCTTGCCGTTTATACTTAGATGTGATTCGTAGTTTTTGATACCTTCGTAAAAACCAGTGCAGGCAATATCGTAAAGAGGAGCCAGTAAAATTTTACCATTATCATAGATAACCGATATGTTTTTAGTATGCATATCCTCATGTCTAATAAGAAACGAGTAAAAATAGTACTCAATCATTCTAAGCCTATCTTCGCTACTTGGCAATATCTTGGCCGCCACATCAAAGAGTTTTTCAGATGAGGCTTTATATTTATCCTCGCTATTTAGCCCCATAAACGTAGAAAACTCTTTTCGCTGAAATTTATAAGCTCTAATCCTATCAAAATACTTTATAAAGTAGTGATACTCTTTATCTTGATCTCTTTTAAACACTCCGCTCATCGGCACGTCAAATCCTAACTCGTTCTTAGCAAAACTCATATGCAAATGCTCGTTTATAGCAATATGCGGAAAATAGTAGTCGCTGTTTTCATCGGCTTTGAGCGTATCGTATGGCTTAATAAAAAACGTCGCATTATCCTTATCGCTAGCTATTTTTATCGTGTTGTTTTCTACAACCACTTGAAGTTTATGTTGATAGCCGGACAAACTCATAGTCCTTACGTGCTTTATCTCCTCACTATCGCTCATAAATTTGCCAGGAAAAAGCGAAACATCGTCTATATCAACATTGTATTTTAAAATATTGGGAAAAGTATTAGCTCCTAAAATTTTGGCCTTTTGGGAAAGATAGCTTTGAGGTTTTATCTCGCGATTAAATTCTAAAGCACTAGCAGAAAACACAAGATCGTTCTTGCTATAATCATTATGTAGCAGCAAGAAAAACTCCGTAGCGTTGCCAGCCTTATCTATTAAAATTTTTCTATCTATTCCCTCTGGCAAAGACTCCTCAAAGTCCACAAAACAGCTCTTGCTCGTATAAATTTTAAAATCAATCGGCATTTCAAATTTTACGCCATGCCTACCATCAAGTAAAAAATCAGTATCATATGCAAAATAATAGCTATCGTAGTCATAGCCCAAATAGCCCACCAAAACTTGATTTTGATAAATAAAAAGGCGATTTTCAAAATGAGAATACTCGTTAGAAATTTCATAAGCCGTGCTTGAGGCCTGCCCTACTACTCTTATTCGCTTTAGCTCGCTTAGCTTTTTTAGCTCGTTTTGAATAGTTCTTTTTGATGCTCGTTCTACACCATTTTCTATCTGCGTTCTTGCAAGCAAAGTTTTGCTATTTTTTAAAATTTTGACTATTTCTAACGTTAATTGGTTCATATTACAACCTTAATTAAATCTTATCTATATGCGCAAGTTGCACGAGAAGTATAGTGCAGATAGTATTAATATAATCTTAAATATATGCGCGATCTACATGATATAGTAAAGAATAGATTATATCTTTCAAATCAAATTCTAATGCTTGGGCGAGGATACTTCTTGTCTGACAAGTCCGACAAAAAGTATCTCGTTAGGGATTTATCCCTAAAACCCCATCCGTAGCCTCTTTGGTTTTTATTTATTTATTTACCAAAAATGGTCATTTTTATGTTACTTTGTTTATTTTAATGTTTCATAAAAATACTTAACATTTCACAACAAAACAATTAATATAATTTAGTTTGTCAAATATTAGAGATGAAAAAAGCAACTATATTAAAAAGCCTTCTTTTATGGCATTCTTATAAAGTTCATACAAAATAGTAGCCTGCTTTACGGATGGAAGAACTATAATTCCAGTTGCAACTTTTGTTAAGATATCCATTTGTTTCACAGGTATTTGGTGCTTTATTTCATCTTTTTCATAATACTTTAAAATCTTGCCCCAATCTTTAAATTTGACGACAAATGATTGAACCTCTATTTCATCGTCAAGTTTCTTATCTTTCCTGGCTTCTTTTTTTATATACTTTTCTTCTTCTACGCTACTTAATATATCATCGTCAAATTCTAGACTCAATTCGATATCTTTTATATTATCCCAACATAATTTCTTCTTGCACCATTGGCCTATATTTGCATTACCTTCCGGCGGGTTAGTTATACTAGTATAAATTTTGCTAGCAACTATAGAGATTATATTCTCTAAATTATTGGATATTTTTTGCTCATCCCATATCCTAGAGAAATTTAAAAATA
>NZ_CALIAV010000034.1 GCF_938045625.1 uncultured Campylobacter sp. | reverse complement strand
CTGGGCTCATCGAAGGAATTTACCGATTTGGAATTCTACGATCGCGTCGAGGTTCTGCGCGGCGTAGCGGGCCTTACGCAAAGCAACGGCGAGCCCGGCGGCACGATAAATTTAATCCGAAAGCGCCCGAGCGATCAGTTCGGCTTTAACGCAAGTCTAAGCGGCGGTAGCTGGGATAATTATCGCGGCATGATCGACGTAACGGACGCGGTAAATCAAAGCGGTACGGCACGCGCACGGCTGATCGGAATTTTAAGTAAAACGGGCTCGTTTAAGGACTATCCGCGCAACGGCTATCGCGAAGGCGTCGGCGTTTCGACGGAATTTGACGTGGCCGATAAGACGCTTCTTAGCGCGGGATTTTTGTGGCAAAAAACCGTCGGCGTCTATGATATTTACGGCATGCCCGTTTTAGACAATCATGGAAATTTACTGAATTTACCGCGCAGAAGCTACTTCGGCTCGGATTGGGATGAGAGCGAATATAAAAAATTTAACGTCTACAGCGAACTTTCGCACGAATTTAGCGATGATCTGAAAGCCTATGCGAGGCTCAATTATACCGATAGCGACAGCATGTTAAAATTCGGAGCGCTCGGCGGGGCAAATCCTTACAACGGCACTACGTCGCATACGGTGCGATATAGAATTTACGATAACGACTCCAAAGAGGTCGGGTTTCAAACGGGGTTAGACGGCAAATTTGAAGCATTCGGGCAGAAGCACGACTTTTTCTTAAACGGCTCGCTTAGCAACGAAAAGCTTAATTGGCGCGAGACTAGGACGAGAGATTCGTCTCTGGCGTCGCTTGGGATGAATATTTATAACTGGGACCGCTCAAGAATTGCACAGCCCGATTGGAGCAGTGCCGCTACATTTAAAGACAGAAGCTCCACTACCATAAAGCAGCGCGCGATCTCGCTCGGGACTAGATTAAACTTAACCGACGATTTTCACTTTTTGCTCGGCGGACGCTTTTCGAAGGTAACCTACAGCAGGTATTATTATAATATTTTGCGTGGCACGGCTTCGCATAGCGCAAGCCCGAGCAAATCGGATTTCACGCCGTATGCGGGAGTGGTCTGGGACTTTGCGGATAATTTTTCG
>NZ_CALIAV010000033.1 GCF_938045625.1 uncultured Campylobacter sp. | reverse complement strand
AGAGGTCGGCGGTTCGATCCCGCTTAACTCCACCATCTTTAAATTTCTTCCCCAAATTTTACATCATCAAAAACTTTGATTAATTTATGTTTTATAGTTAATATCGCAATCCTTGAAAATAGTATTTTAAGCTTGCTTGTGTTAGTATCGGTAAAATTTAGTACGAGAAAAAGATGCAAGATTACTCCGTTTTAGACGTTTTATCCAACAAAAAAGTCCTTTGCTTAGAAGACGAACCTTATATATTAAAAAATATGATCGACTCCCTTGAGCTGTTTTTTGCCGAAGTAAAAGGCGTAAGCGACGGTATCGAGGCGCTAGACGAGGCTATGAGCGGCTCATACGACGCGCTCGTCCTAGATGTTAGCGTCCCACACATGGACGGTCTAGAGGTAGCAAAAAAGATCCGCTGTGCAAACCGCAAAATCCCGATCGTAATCATCTCAAGCCATACCGAGCAGGAGTATTTGTGGCGTGCGGTTGAGCTAAAGATCACGAGATATCTCTCAAAACCTTATGACAAAGACACTTTTATAAAGGCGCTAGAAGACGTCGCGATGGAGCTTATCGACCATACGCCGATGTTTAGTATCAACGACGACCTCAAATACGACTTTAGCAAAAAAATCATATATATAAAGGAAGAGGCCTGTCACCTCTCCAAAAGCGAGAGCAAGCTTTTGGAGTATTTTTTAAACAACAAAAATCAAACGATCACTTACGAGCAGCTGTTTGACTACATGTGGGAATTTGAACAGCCGACCAAAGAAGCCATCAAAACCATCGTAAAAGAACTGCGCCGAAAAATCGGCAAGGACACGATCAGAAATTTATACGGCGTAGGATATCTATGTGAAGTCCAAATTTAAATTTATCATCCTGCTGCTCGTCGTTTTGTACGGCGCCATTACAGTTTTGGTTTTTAACTTTTACCGCGATCTTGCGCTAAAGGACGCCAGGCAGGAGGCATTTTACGTACTTGACGCGATGAACGGCATACGCGACTATATCTCTACCATCCAGCGCCCGCTCATAGAAGAGTTAAAAGACGGCGGCGTCATAGACAAAGACCTTTTTGATCCCAGACTCATGTCCTCGTCATACATCACGCGTCAAATTTACAAAATCCAGCTCGCTAAAAAAAACATAAACTACGACTACAGGCTAACGGCGACGAATCCGCTAAATCCCGAACACGAAGGCACGGAATTCGAAAATGAAATTTTAGAAGGGTTTAAGGAGGGCAAATACGAGGTCTACTCTGACGTAATCAAAGATCAAAACGCCTCGTACTTTTTCGTCGGCCTTCCGATCAAAAACTCCCACCCGTCATGCGTCGAGTGTCACAACATAAACAGCGCGCCTAAAAAAATGCTCGAACAATACGGAAATTTAAATAATTTCGAGGGCAAAGTCGGCGACACGATAGCGATGGTAAGCTTTAAAATCCCGGTAAAAAGTATTTTGCTTTATCATAAACAGGAGTTTATCGTTAGTGGCGTGGCGATCACGGCGATCTTTGCGGCGTTTTTATTTTTCGTTTACAAAATCCACAAAGGCAACGAAAAAACCAAGCTGCAAAACGAGCTTTTGATGATAAATCAAAGCCGCCTGGCCTCGATGGGCGAAATGATCGGCAATATCTCGCACCAGTGGCGTCAGCCTCTAGCGCAAATCAGCTCGACTCTGGTAAATTTGGAGCTTTACTCCGAGCGAGGCAAACTAAGCGAACAGAGGCTAAAAGAGGCTATCGAGGAGGCAAACGAGCAAGTCAAATTTATGTCTGACACCATCGAGGATTTTAAAAATTTCTTTAATCCAAATATGCCAAAGAGCGAATTTGAGGTAAAACAGGCCATAGAGCAGGCTTGTAAAATTTTAAACGCGACGCTAAAAAGGCATGTCATCGACGTAAAAGTTGAGATAAAAGAAAATTTTACGCTTTACGGCAACATAAATGAGCTTATTCAAATTTTAATTAACATTATAAATAATGCCAAAGAAGCATTTTTAAATCTGCCGCAAGAGCGAGCGCAGGCAAACCGAATGCAAATTTTAATAACCGCCCTTTTGCAAAACGGAGAACGCGCGATAACGCTCGAAAATAACGCCGGCAGTATAGATAAAGCCGCGATAAATAAAATTTTCAAGCCGCATTTTACTACGAAAAAGTCAGGCAGCGGGCTTGGGCTATATATGAGTAAGGTGATAGCCGAAAAAAATAACGCCCGAATTTACGCGCAAAATATAAATAACGGCGTAGTATTTACTATTAAATTTAAAAATTCATAATTTATTAAATTTCCCCTTTTTTCGCCCCCTTTTTACGATAGCATTATCAGTATGAAATCTTTTTGATTTTAGATCCAAAATTTATAAGGAGGGCGCAATGAGGAATTTAAGTAAAACCTTATTAGGTTTGCTTATGGGCGTTAGCGTCTTCGCATCGCAAGCCTGTTGCGAAGAACACAACATGCAGATGTCTCAACAAGCGCGAGACGTCATAGCAAACCCAAAAGGCACGCTTCAAACTAGAGGCGTAATATCCTTGCAAGACTACATCGTAGAAGAGCAAGAGATGTATGAGTGGCTGTTTAAAAACCACCCTATTTTCACAAAATACGGCGGTAAAACAGTCGGTAAACTAGACGTTCACGACCGTGGACTTGAGTGGCTTGCCGAAGGTCACGGCTTTGACATGTCAAAAGCTAGTAAAAGAGACGGCGGTAAAGGCTACAGCTCTATGATGTATAGGATACCTGCGGGTTCGTCTTTGCAGTTTCCTAACAAATTCGTAGGATCCGAAAAGTGCGGCGAGTGCCACCCTGCGCAGTACGAGGTATGGAGCAGATCGCGCCACGCCACTACTATCCGCTTCCCCGGCGAGCACCCGGAGGTTAACAACAACCTAACCGATCCGGTATTTAGCCCAGATACTGCGTCCATCTTGCCTCAAGGTATTACTCCGGACGTTATTTACGCGACCGTAGGACACCTAAGAACCAAATTCGGCTACGTAGACGCGTGGCTTTTGCGAGGAACTTACCACGTAGAGGGCGGTTTGCTACGAGACGGCACGGGTCAAGTCGTAGCCGGCGGCAACCAATTCCAAAGAACTTGGGCGTTAAATTTAACTCCTGAAACAGTTAAGAAAATCAAAGATTTCGTTCCTGATTTCCCAGAAACTCTAGCTGATTACGGCGATAACGGCGGCTACGTCAGAGGTCTAGCCTCATACGCCGCTAAATACAAAAAGTCAATGTTCTTCCAAGCAAACGGCTCTTACTGCGAAGTTTGCCACCCGTTCAAATTTGACTTTAAAACTAAGAAAGAGTTCTATGCGGCTCTAGGTAACGCTAAAGAGCTTCAAAAACACACTATCTCTAAAGGCGTAAGCTGTGAGGAGTGTCACGGAGCCGGCGGTCACCTTGACGGAGCTACAAACTTTAGAACATCAAACTGCGAACGCTGTCACCAAAGATTTAACTATAGCCCAGACCTAGCCAGAGCCAATCCTCTAAACCAAGGCAAGCTTGACCTATCTCTAAGCTCTAAATTTAAATCAATGGGACCAGGATGCGGATCTGAGGGTTCACAATCATACTTTACCGCTCACTACGATAAAGGCATGCGCTGCACCACTTGCCACGATCCACACGATAACACGGGTCCGGTTGTAGGCGATAAGACTATCAAAGGCGTAAACTATAACTCAGAGCAAGGCTACCTAAGTGCGCTTTACACTAAACCAAAAATCAGAAAAGATTGTCAAGATTGCCACAAAGAGCAAGCATATATCGCTTCTAGAGCCGATACGCATAAAGATAACACTTGCGCATCTTGCCATATGCCATTCATGATGAGCTGCGAGAACTTCTACGCTATCCAGTTCCAAGACAACGCTGGATTCGATACTCAAAGAAGATCTCACATCTGGAAAATCGACGTAGATCCTGCTAGAAAATCTCTAGTTGCGGGCGATGCTGCTAAAGGACCAAGAGACGCTAAAGATTGGCACTTCCAAAGAGATAAAAACGGACACAACTTCGTTGACCTAATGTGGGCGTGCGCTAGAACATCTTGGGCGGATAAAGATATGCAAGATACTAAAGGCTGCCACAGCCCGGTACTATCTGAGTTAAAACCTACCCTACACTTCAAGAACCAAAAACAGGTTTACGACGAAGTAATGGGATGGCAAACCCCTGTTAAAAACGACTTCTCTCAAGTCAAAATCGGTATCGAGGGACTTTACGCTATCTTAGAAACTAAGAAACTAAGTCCTAGCGATAAGACAAGAGTTTATGAGCTAATCGAAAAAGCGCAAGACACTGTCGACTTGCTACAAAAAGACGGCTCATGGGGTATGCACGGCTTTAAATACACAAAACAAAGACTTGATGCTTCTAAAGAGTACATCAAAGAAGCCCAAAGAATCATAAACAACAATTTATGATGCGATTACGGACGCCGCGATTTTTGCGGCGTCCAAATTTAATAAGGTAAAATTTATGCGTTTTAAATTTAGCAAAAACCCGCTTTTAGCTCTCTGCCTAACGGCCGGTTGCGTCTTGTGCGCTAGCGCGGCGGATAAAGAGGCGATGACGCAAGAGCAAAAAGAATCATACAGTATCGGAATTTCAACCGGAACATATATCTCCGCACAACTAAAAAAACAAGAAAGCCTAGGCGTTAAATTTGACAGCAAGGCTCTTTTAGACGGCTTTGCCGATGCCTTTAAAAAAGAACAAAAACTAACGGACGAAGAAATAATCTCCCTGCTTAATCAAAGGGATGAAAAACTAAATAAGCTAACCCAAAACGCGCTAAAAAAAGCGCTTGAAAAAAATTTAAAAGAGGGCGAAGAATTTATGGCGAAAAACGCCAAAAACAAAAAGGTCAAAACGACTAAATCAGGGCTTCAGTACGAAGTCATGGCTGTCGGCGACGGCGATAAGCCAAGACCTGAGAGCGTAGTCGCGCTAAACTACAAAGCCTACCTCATAAACGGCAAAGTTTTTGACGATACGTACTCTAGAAACGAGCCTGCGATCCTTTCTATGGTAAATTTAATAGACGGCCTACAAGAAGGCCTCATGATGATGAACGGTAACTCAAAATATAAATTCGTCATCCCGTCTCACCTAGCTTACGGAGACGAGGGCGCAGACGAGATACCGGGCGGCTCGACGCTGATTTTTGAAGTCGAGCTAGTAAAGGCGCTAAAACCTGGCGAGCTAGCCGGCGCAGCCAAAAAACTAAGCGAAACTCAGCCGCGAAATTTCCATGGTGCGCATAGCCACGGAAGTAGCGTTGGTAGATAAATTTAGGATATTTAATCCATACGGATGGAGAAGAATATGAAAGAACAAAATACAAGAAGGACGTTTTTTAAATTCCTTGCTTCTGGCGCGGCGGTTGCGGGAGCGACTAGCGTACTGGGCAAGAGTATAAATTTAGACGCCCAAACGGAAAACGGCAAAAAGCCGCACTACGGCATGATCTTTGATCAGAACAAATGCGTGGGCTGTACCGATTGCGAGATCGCCTGTAAAAAGGTAAATTTGGTTCCGAAAGGTCAAATGAGGCTTTTTATCCAGGATAAAACCGATCCGCTAAATTTGAAAGAAAAGCGCTACGTCAGGGTTTCCTGCCAGCAGTGCGAGGACGCGCCGTGCGTGACCGTATGTCCTACAAAAGCCTGTCACAAGGACGAAAAAACAGGTATCACGACGATGAACACCGACGACTGCATCGCCTGTAAATACTGCATCGTAGCCTGTCCTTACGACGTGCGCTTCATAAACCACGAAACAAGAGCCGCAGAGAGCTGCAACTTCTGCTTGGATACGAATTTAAAAGACGGTCGCGAGCCTGCCTGCATTGAGGCGTGCAGATACGAGGCGATCGTATTTGGCGATCTAAACGACGAAAACTCGCACATCAGCCAGCTACTTCGCGTAAAAGACAGCCTACGCATGCATCCTGAGTGCGGCACGAAGCCGAGCCTGCGCTATATTCCTGCGGTTAGATTGGGGGTGTGATATGAACGGAGCCATAAATTTCACTGCGACCTTCTCGCACGGCGTGGAGTGGGGTTGGCCGATCGCGGTCTATCTCTTGCTAGCGGGCATGAGCGGCGGCGCTTTGGTAGTCGCGATCCTCATCAAATTTTACAAAAAACAAACCGAGAGCGCGCCGCTATTTAAGGCCGCGTCGCTGCTATCTTTCGTCACGATTTTACTCGGTATGGTCTGCCTGGTAGCCGATCTTGAGAGGCCGCTGCTTTTCTGGAAAATTTTGATTAACTATAACTTCACCTCGGTTATGTCCGTGGGCGTTGCGGCGCTTTGCGTCTATATTCCGCTTAGCTTCGTGGCCTGCCTTTATGCGTTTGAAGATTGCCTAAGAGAGTTTTTGACGCGCAATCTTAGCTTTTTAAAAGGGCTTTTCGAGCTTGTGATGAAAATCGTAAACGCGCTTCGTCCGCTGCTTCTTGCGCTTACGCTAGTTTTTGCAGTTGCGATCTGCGCCTATACGGGCTTTTTGATCTCGGTTTTAGTTAGATTTCCTA
>NZ_CALIAV010000032.1 GCF_938045625.1 uncultured Campylobacter sp. | reverse complement strand
AAAATCGCACAAGGAGTTCGCGCTATGAGTAAGAAAATTTTAACCACGCCGATCGCGCCCGAGGATCTAGCGGATATCAAGATCGGCGACGTGATCTACCTCAGCGGACACATCGTCACCTGCCGCGACGTGCCGCACAGACGCGTCGTGCAGGAGTGCCGCGAGCTACCGATTGATATAGCAGGCGGTGCGATCCTGCACGCAGGGCCGATCATCAGAAAAACCGGCGATAAAAGCTTTGAGATGGTCTCCGTGGAGCCGACTACTAGCATGCGGATGGAGAAATTCGAGCGCGAGTTTATCGCCAAAACGGGCGTGCGCCTGATAGTGGGCAAAGGCGGCATGGGCGAAGGCACGATGAGCGGATGCAAGGAGTTTGGCGCGATACACTGCGTATTTCCGGCAGGCTGCGCGGTGGTCGCCGCGACGCAGGTCGAGCAGATCGAGAGTGCCGACTGGACGGAGCTTGGTATGCCAGAGACCTTGTGGAAGTGCCGCGTAAAGGAGTTTGGCCCGCTCATCGTCTCCATAGACGCGCACGGAAATAATCTTTTTGAGCAGAACAAGGTCAAATTTAACGAGAAAAAGGACGCGGCGCTGGCTGAAATTTTACCGCAGGTCGGGTTTATAAAATAGCTAAATTTAGGCGGCTTGCGCTTTGAAATTTCACGATGGTCGCCAAATTTTAACGGCTTTAGGCGTATTGCGGGCGAGTGGCAAAACACCGCGACGGAGCGCATGAAATTTGCTTTAGAATTTGCGTTAAATTTTAAAATTTAGCGCAAATTTTCGCACGCGACGGCTTGTATCTTAAATTCACGCAAATTTATAAATTTGAGCGAGTTTGCTTGCGTTCGGCGATTAAATTTATCGCGGCACGGTTTGCGTTTCGTAAATTTACCGCAAAAGCGGAGAAATAAAAATTCAACGGAGCTTTTATGAGAAAATTTTACGCGATACTGCTTGCCGCGCTCGTTGCGCTATCTATCGCGGCTTGTGGCGGCAGAGACAAAGAACGCCCGCTACCGGCCGGCAGCGTCGTGGTGGCTCTGGGCGACTCGATCACGCAGGGAGTTGGTGCTAGCGAGCAGAGCGCGTGGCCGGCAAATTTAGCGCGCTTGAGCAGCTGGCAAGTGCTAAATGCGGGAGTTTCGGGCGATACTAGCGCGCAGGCTTTGGCGCGTTTGCCCGCGCTTTTGCAAGAATATAAGCCCGCACTCGTGATAGTTAGCATAGGAGGCAACGACTTTTTGCGCAGACAGCCTAGCTCCACCACGCGCGCCAATATTGCCGCCATCTTGCGCACGGTAAAAGAGAGCGGCAGTCGCGCGGTGCTGATCGGCGTTCCCAAGCTAACTTTGGGTGCGGCTCTGGGCATATTTAGCGATCACGAGCTGTACGAGGAGCTGGCGAAGGAATACCGCGTGCCTTTGCTCTCTGACGCCTGGGGCAACGTGATGAAGCAAAGCCGCCTGATGTCCGATCAGATCCATCCAAACGCTGTGGGCTACGCGGAATTTGCCTCGAGCTTAGAAAAATTTCTGCGCAAGCAGGGATTTTTGCGGTAAGTTGTGCGCTATGGTTTGCAAGATTAAATTTAAAATACTTAGAAATTTAATCGCTATTCTAGTAAAATTTTAAAACAATAAAGGATCAATATGAGTACCGCCAAAGAAAATATCGAACAAAGATTAACGGAAATATTGCAGCGAGATAATGCCGCCTGCGTCGTTTTGGACGGCGAATGGGGCGTAGGAAAAACAACTTTTTGGAAAAATTTTTCTAATGAAAAATTTAAGGAAAATTCTGTTTATGTATCTTTATTCGGTAAGGAAAGCATCCAGGAAATCAAGCAAGAGATAGGAATACAAATTTATAAAAGAAATAAATATATTTCGGAATTTTCAAAGAAAGCAAGACATTTAAAATTTGACAAGGTAATTGACGAAATAACACCTAAGCTAGGTTCGGCAGTAATAGGTTGTATATCGTTTTTTGAAAAAAAAGACTTTAAAGACATTATAATCTGCTTCGACGATTTTGAAAGAATATCTGATAAGATAGATTTAAAAGATGTTTTAGGGCTGATTTCCGAATATAAAGAGCAGCAAAATTGTCATATAGTTATGATTTTAAATCGCTCAAAGATGACGGCTCCTGCTAAAGAAACACAAAAAGAAGATAAGGAAAATTTAGAAGATAAAGAGCTCAAAAATGATAGTCAAACAAAAGAGGATAAAACAGAACTAGAAAAAATTTTATCGGAATACAAAGATAAAATTATGGACTACGAATTTTATTATGATCCGACTCCGCAGGAATCTTTTAGTACCATACCAGACAAACTAAAGGAAGTTTACCGAGATGCAGCATTGCGGTATTTTGAAAAACACGCCATAAATAACATCAGAGTAATGAAGCGAGCAATAAATGCGCTGAATGATTATAAGCAACATCTAGAAGACAAACTGCAAAAATATCAACCTATAAAAGACAACGTCATAACTTATATACTAGGAATATCAATTATCAATGCGATGAACTCTTCTGCAAAACTCGAGCGATTTCTCGGTGTGTTAAATTTTTTTGGAGAGCTTGAGGACGTATACGATTTATTTAAAAACAAAAAAGATATGAGTAAAAAATAATATGCGGAATATTCGCTTATAATTTCATATGATGCACACTATCGCCAATTGGGCGCAAATATACTATCTTATGCTCAGAAATCTATTATAGATACTAAGAGCCTCGATACGATTATAGAAAATATAATTAAAAATGAGCAATATCAAGAAATCAAAAAGGAAATTTTGAATGAGTATTTTAAAGGTACTTTAGATTTACAATATGATAATAGACTTTTTGTAAAGAGTCTCTTTAGTTGTCTAGAAACAAATAAAGAGAATATAATAGATATAGTCGGGGTTAGTCCTTTTATTTTATACATAGAAACACTAGGAAAATTTGATGAAGAAAATGAACAAAAATACCATAAATTTGCTACTAAAGTTTTACTAGATTATATAAGGGGTGTTTTCGAAAACAACCAATATCAAAATTTATATACCGATATTTTAGGTAAAATGACAAATTTTGATGAGCGTGTTAAGGAACTACACGATAATTTTATAACACAAAATGAAATATATAAGATATCATCTGCAGAGAGGATAATGGAAAATATTTTTAACGCTAGAGTTTCGGTCCAAAAAGAGTTATCCTCAAAAATAACGGAAGAAATTTTAGAAAAATATTGCTATGAAGATTTAGAATTTCTTCGTAGCGCGATAGGATTTTTGCAAAGAGATATTTCTAGACTCCAGAACAACAAAGAACTAAAAGATAAAATTTTAAAAGTATTTAAAATTTTATCAGAAAACGGCGACAAAAATCAAAAACTTAAGATGAAATTCATACTTGAAGATTTAAAGGAAAAGGCTTATTTAGAATAAGCCTTTAAATTTTTACTTCAGTTCGCCCCAATCCTTCGCCACGTTTAGGCTCGTTTTTAGCGGTACGTTTAGTTTATAAATTTCTTGCATTATCTTTTGCGCCGCTGCGCCAAACTCCTCAGCGTAGCCGTCTTGCACCTCAAAAATCAGCTCGTCATGTATCTGCAAAAGCATTCTAGCGCGCGGGCTTAAAAGCGGACGAATTTTTACCATCGCCATCTTGATGATATCCGCAGCCGAGCCTTGAAATATCGTGTTTACCGCTTCGCGCTCATACATCGCCGTTTGCATCGGCGTCGCGGTAGTAAAGTCAAACAACCGCTTTCTACCCAGCAGCGTGCGCACGAAGCCCTCGTTTTTCGCCGCGGTTTTTATCCCCTCTAAAAAGCCCTTTATCGTAGGGAAAGCTTTAAAATAGCGCTCGATATACTCTTTTGCCTCGGTGCGCGTGATACTTACTTGATTTGCCAGCTTGCTCGAGCCCATGCCGTAGATGAGGCCGAAATTTATACTCTTAGCCACCGCGCGGTTTTGCCCCTCGGCGCTGCCAAATATACTAATCGCCGTGCGCGCATGGATGTCCTCGTCGTTCGCAAACGCCCGCAAAAGCGCCTCGTCGCGGCTAAAGTGCGCGAGCAGTCGCAGCTCGATCTGGCTATAGTCAAGGCCCACGAAGCTAAAGCCGCTTTTGGCCTCAAAGCAGCCTCGCACGTCCTTTGCCAACGCACCGCGAGCTGGAATATTTTGCAGGTTAGGGTTTTTAGACGAGAGCCTGCCCGTACTGGTTCCCGTCTGGATAAAGTTCGTGTATATTCTGCTGTCGGCGTCTTTTTTAGCCAAATTTAGCAGCGGTTCGCAGTAGGTGCTTTGCAGCTTATATAGCTCGCGGTACTCGAGTAGCTTTTCGATGACGGGATGCTCCTCGATGAGCTCAGCTAGCACGGCCTCGTCGGTGCTGTAGCCCGTTTTGGTCTTTTTCTTTACGGGTAGTTTTAGGTGTTCAAACAGCACCGAGCCCAGCTGCTTAACGGAGTTAATATTAAAATTTTCGCCCGTTAGCTCGTAGATTTCGCTCGTCAGCGCCTTGATCTTAGCGTCATTTCGCAGGATTAAATTTTGCATTTTCCCCTGGTTTATCGCGATACCCTCGCGCTCCATATCAAAAAGCGTGAGGATGAAAGGAAACTCGTGCTTACCTGCAAGTGCGAGCAGCTCGGGATCAAGCAAATTTAAAAAGCTTTTATAAAATTTGAGCGTTATCCAAGCATCCTCGGCGGCGTATTTTGCCGCGTTTTCTAGAGCCACGGACGCGAAGGTCTCGCCGCGCTTTACCACGTCTTCAAATTTGATCGTGTCGTAGTCGTAGAGGCGCTTAGCTAGCGCGTCCATACCTACGCTTGAGCCTGGATCCATGAGCCACGCTAGTATCATCGTATCTTTAAAATTTGCAGGCGGCTCGAGCCCCAAATTTCGCTTTACGACCTTAAAATCGTACTTTAAATTTTGCCCGATCACGCAGCCTTTGTAAATTTGCCCTATCGCCCAGGCGGCGAAATTCTTGCTCACCTGCTTTGGCGCGCCCAGATACTCGTGCGCCACCGGAACATAGTAGGCCTCCTCGTCGTTAAAGCAAAAGCTAAAGCCGACCAGGCGGGCGTTTTGCGTATCGACGTCCGTGGTCTCGGTGTCAAAGGCCACGAGCGTGTCCGCGTCTATATTTGCCAGCAGTCGCTCGATCTCGTCCTCGTCAGTTAAAAGCCGCGCGTTAAAGCCAAGCTTAAATTCCGCGTTTTCGCCCGCGTCTTGGCTGTTTTGTAGCGCTTTTAAGAGGCGATTTAGATCGTATTCACGAAGGGTATCGGCGACCTTTACGAGCGGATTTTGCTCAGGAAATTCCGCCCTTTTTAGATCTAGCACGTCAGGCACGTCGTCAAAGAGCGAGGTTAGTCGCTTGCTCAAAAACGCGCTCTCTCGGCCTTCTGCTAGCATCCCGCGGATACGTTCGTTTCGCACTAGCGGCAGGTTTTCGTAGATGCCCTCGAGGCTGCCAAATTCATTTAAAAGCTTTTTGGCGCCCACCGCGCCGATGCCTTTGACGCCGGGGATATTATCCGAGCTATCGCCCGCGATCGCGAGAAAATCGCGTATGCAACTTGGCGGAACGCCGTATTTTTCTATGCAGCTCGCGCTATCGTGGTCGATCTTGCTTTGGGGGCTGTAGATGCTTACCTTGCCGTCCTCGATGAGCTGATAGAGGTCTTTATCGTGCGTCACGATACGTACGAATATATCCCGCTGCTTGCACTCCTTTACGACGCTAGCGATGATGTCGTCGGCCTCGTAGCCTTCGCGGCTCACGGCGGCTAGGCCCATTTTTTCTATCATTTCGATGCACACGGGCAGCTGCTCTTTTAGCGCGGCGGGCGGCTCGGAGCGGTTGGCTTTATACTCACCCAGGATCTCGTGGCGCAGCGTTTTGCCCTTGCTATCTAGCGCGAAAATGATATAGTCGCTGGCAAACTCCTGGCGCAGATTCATGATAAAGCTAGCAAAGCCGCTCACCATGCCGCTTGGCTTGCCTTCGCGGTTTTTTAGTCCGCTCATCGCGTAGTAAAGTCTGAAAAAAAATCCGAAAGTGTCGATGATCGTTAGCGTTTTTTGGCTCATTTTTTATCCTTTTTTTTGGCTAATTTTACAAATTTTAGGCAAAAAAACGGCTGATTTGAAAGCAAATTTAAAATTTAGCGGCGCGGAGCAAGCGCTGGAGCGGTCAAATTTGAGTTAAATTTGACGCTAAATTTGAGCGGGTAAATTTAAAAAGTAGTCAAATTTGAGCGGCTAGCTTACCGCTCAAATTTAAATCACAAAGCCTAAGCCTCTATCGTTGCAGGCCTATCAAACGCCGTTACGCTCGGCAGTTCGCCTTTAAATTTCTCGATCTGCACCATGCTCGTGTGCGCGGTGTTGCTTTGCGAGAGCTGCGAGCTAGGCACGTCCTTGGTTAGCACGTTTATGTTGCCGTGTTTGCAAAGACTTTTCTCGCCCCAGACGGCCGGGTCGTACCACGCGCCTTCGCTCACGATCACGACGTTATCTTGCGCGGTGTCGCTTACCAGCGCGCCGCAGAGGATCTCGCCTCGATCGTTGTAGATCCTCACCACGTCGCCTGTTTTTATGCCGCGCGCCTTTGCCGTGGCGGGGCTGATGAGCGCGGGTTCGCGGTTTGCGATCTCGGCGTAGTTGCGGATGAGCGAGCTGTTTAGCTGCGAGTGGAGCCTAAATTTAGAGTGTGCGCCGCTGATGGCGATCGGATACTTGCTCACGTCGCCGCCCAGCCACTCAAACGGCTCCATCCACGTCGCGTGCGGCGGGCAGTCGGCGTAACCTAGCTTTTCGACCGCTTCGGAGTATAGCTCGATCTTGCCAGACGGGGTTTTTAGCGCGTTTTTCTCTGGGTCGGCGCGGAAGTCCGCGTAGTTTGTGAAGTATCGCTTTTTCTCGTCCACTTGATCAAATTTAACGTAGCCTTTCTCCCAAAATTCCTCAAATTTCGGCATCACTATGCCCATGCCTTCGGCTTGCTTTGCGGCGTTTTCGTAGATCTCGCGCACCCACTCAAGCTCCGTTTTACCCTCGCTAAAGGCCTGTTCGTACTCCTCGCCCCACTGCGCGCAGATGAGCCGCGCGATCTCAAAGTCGCTCTTGCTCTCGCCCGCAGGCTTTACTAGCGGTTTAATCGCAAAGAGGTATTCGCTAGTCGAGTTTGCAAACTCTATATCCGTGCGCTCGCACTCAAGAGCCGACGGCAGCACGATGTCGCTGAGCCTCGCCGTACTCGTCCAAAACGGCTCCGTGGTGATGATCGCTTCGATCTTTTTCATCGCCGCGACCGCGCGGTTGGTGTCGGGATGTCGGGTGAAGGTCGAGCCGTTGGCGTTAAACATCACGCGGATGTGCGGCATGACGTATTTTTTGCCGTTGCGTTCGATCTGCTTACCCGGTTCCATGATTGCGTCTATGAGCCTGCTGTTTGGTATCTCGTGGTATTTGGCTTTGGCTAGCTTGCCTTGCGGGGCGATGTATTTTTCGTTTACCGCCGGGTTAAATGCCTGAAGCTTTGGCGCGATGAAGCTGATATCTGCGTTTTTATGCATCTGATCGTTCATCACGTAGCCGCGCCCGGTCTTGCCGATATCGCCTAGCATCGCCGCTAGCGTGATCAGCGCCCAGTACGCCATCTCGCCGTGGTGCTGGCGCTGGATAGAGTAGCCCGTGACGATGAGCGTGTCTTTTTTAGCTAGAGTATCAGCTAAATTTTTTAGTTCCTTTTCGCTCACGCCGCAAATTTTACTCGCCCATGCAAGATCCTTTTTCACGCCGTCTTTAGCGCCCGTGAAATAATCCTTAAATTTATCAAACCCGACCGTGTAACGCTCTATAAATTCCTTGTCGTAAAGCCCGTTTTCGTAAAGATAATCGCAAAGCCCGATCAGCATTGCCGTATCGGTGCAGGGGCGCACGGCGAGATAGTGCGCGCCGAAATACTCCGCCGTTTCGTTGCGGTAAACGTCTATGCTGTAAATTTTCATCTCGCCTTTTTTAAATTTATCCTTCATAATCTCGTAGTAGGCGTAGGAGTTGTGCATCGGTACGCCGATAGCGATCTTGTTTGATACGACTGGATTCGTGCCCCAAAACACGATTGTTTTGGCCTCCTTTACCACGCCTTCCCAGCGCGTAGGATTATGCGTCGGATCGATAGAGCCCGTCACGTGAGGCAAAAACGCAGTCGCCGCGCCGTATGAGTAGCCGCCAAGCTCGCTCACGTAGCCTCCTAGCGCGTTTAGCATGCGTTTTGCGGTGCGCTGCGAGTGGCCGACCTTTCCTAGGCTACCCCACTGATAAAGCTGTCCGTAAATGGCCTCTGAGCCGTATTTATCGAAGTTTTCTTTTAAAATTTTAGCGCTTAGCTTTATCGCCTCGTCCCAGCTAACGCGCACGAAGGGCTCTTTGCCGCGAAGCTCCAGTTTTGGATTTGATGGATCGGCTAGGAAGCTTTTGCGCACGTATGGGTATTTCACGCGCGTTTCGTTTTGGATGTGATCGCTTAGGGCGTTGTTTAGCACCGTTGGCATCGCGTCGCCCTCAAACGGCTCGGTGCCAACGACTCTGCCGCCGATTGTTTTTACGTAAAATGCGCCAAATTTATTCGCGCAAAGCCCCATCTGCTCGTCAAATATCGCCTGCGCCGCCGCGTTAAATTGCTTCGCCTGCGCCGAAGCTGCCGCGAGCGCGCCTAGTTTTAGAAAGTCTCGTCTTTTCATGGTTTTTCTCCGTTAAATTTAAATTTTGATTGGTTGATTTGGTTTAAATTTAGCGGGATTTACGTGGTTGAGTTTTGCATAGTTTGCCTTTAAACGTATTACGCGACCTCGCGTCTTGGCGGCGATTTTACGAAATTTAGGCTTAATTCTCGTTTTAGCCGCCGTTTTAAAAATAGCGTAAATTTAGGCCAAATTTGATAATATCTCATCAAAATTTAAAGGACGAAAATGTCAAATTTAAAAGCCGAATTTGAGATAAAGCCTAGCGCCGAGTATAAAGCGATGACGCGCGAGGTGGGCAAGATAGTCTATAAGGGCGATAAATTTATGCGAAACATACGTATATGCGACTTTACGGCATCGGCTCTTGGCATGTTTTTTATCACGCTTTTGTGCGTCAAATTTTACTTCAGGGAGCTTAGCGACTTGCTTAGGGATTACGGTTTTAGCGGCGTGGAAAATCTAGCCTACCTATCGTGGATGGCCGCGTTTTTTACTCTGCTTTACGCTACTGGGCTGCGGCCTTGGCTGCTTACTCGCGCGCTGATAAATAAAGCAAACTACGGCGAATTCGGACCAAAAAGCGTGATCTTAGAGGATGAGTTTTTCGTGCAAAAGAGCAAATTCGGCGAGGGCAGATATTTTTATAACGTCATCAGCGACGCTCGCTACGTCGGTAGTTTCGTCGTCGTTATCATCGCAAACTCCATGTTTTACGCCGTGCCGCGCGAGGCTTTCGCAGACGGCGGAGCGGAGTTTTTAAGCGAGATAAAAAAGCGCGCGGGACTAGACGCGTAAAATAAAATTTAGGATTTAAAATGAGCGAATTTGACGAGTTAAATTTACGCGAGCCGTTTTTAAAAGGGCTGCGAAATCTAGTAAGCGGCAACCAAGCTAAGCCTGAGGACTTGGTAGAAATTTCGCACGAAATTTTTGATTTTGAAGCGATGGCAACCGTGACGTGGGAGTTTTACGGCAAGCGCGAAGAGAGCAAGATCGCTGGCGGCGCAAAGGAGCAGATACATTTCGGCGACGACGCACGCGGCTACGAAAATCACGCCAGAGAGTGCTTATTGCAAGCTAGAGATAGCGCCGATTTGCACGAGATTTTACTCGCCGAGCTACGCCAAGACGCAAAAGAAGCCGTCGCAAAATCAGGCGGCGCGGTTAGGTATTACGATTTTAAGCCCTTTAGTATGAGCGAGCGTTGCGGCAACTGCGGCGGCGACGGGCAGACGAGATGCGGCGAGTGCGGCGGACGAGGCAAAAAAACCTGCTCCAGCTGCGGCGGACGCGGACGACAAAGCTGCTCTACGTGCGGAGGCGACGGCGGCGTAAATCGCCCTCACACGCAGTATAACTCAGACGGTAGCACCTACGTGACGTATCGCTACGAGAGCTGTTCGTCATGCGGAGGTAGCGGCTCAAACACCTGCTACGGCTGCTCGGGATCTGGCACGGTTAGGTGCGGCGGATGTGGGGGATTAGGCTACGTGCAGTGCGCCCAGTGCAGCGGACACGGATACTTTACCACGGTAGCAAACATCGGCGCCTACGCAAAACCAAGCGTAAATTTACGAATAAAATCGCGCGCCTACGCGGACGAGCTTTTGGACTTTTTATGCGCGCGCACCTGCAAATTTATCTCGCAGACGATACTGTTTTATCAAGACGAAGAGAGCGGCGGGGAGGATTCGCACCTGTTTTCTTACGTGGGTTCTAGCGCGATAACGCGGATAAATTTTATCCTGCTAGGCAAGGAGTACGAGGCGGTGGGCTTTAGCAACCCACCCTACGCCTTTATCAGGCCGCCCTTTTTCGATGATCTTTTTGCAGACGAGATATCTATGCTAGAAAAGATCAACGCCGACGGCAAGATAACTAGGCGCGAGGCGTTTAAATTTTTCACGCGCTACTGCTCGCAGCCCGCTCTTGACTCCGCGCTAAAGCGTATCGCTAAAACAGACGGCGCGCAAACAGAGGCTGCAAACGCCGTGATAGAGGCCTGCGACGGCTACGTCTCAAGGGGTGCCGCAAGCAAGCTAGGCGATACGATGAAAAAATGCCTGGATAAAATCTCTCCCGTTTACTCGCCTGCGGTTTGGTTCGGGCTGGGCTCTGTGTTTTGGCTGATTGCGCTGGTTTTTACGGCAGGATTTTTAGGCGAAAATTTAGCCGAGCGCTACATCATGTCGCCTATTTATACGCTTATATTTTTGGCTATTTGCGCGGGCGTTGCTTTGTGTGTATTGGCGCCTCTTAGCGCGCTGGTTACGCTATTTCGCCGAAGTAGCGTACCTAAAGAGTACCGCCAAAGCATGCGAAACAAAGAGGCTTTTTCGCTGTTTTCTAAAATTTTAGCCGGTTTTGGAGCCCTCGGCGCGATCTACGGCGCGATATCTGGCTTTGGTTACGCGCCGACTCTTATGCAGCTTGACGAGCGGTTTGAGGCGTCGCGCAGCCTGGAGGCTAAATTTCGCGAGATGACGGCTAAATTTGATGGCTCAAACGAGACCGCACGCGAAGCAAACTCTACCGCCGCAGCTAAAACCGCGCCACAGACGACGCAAAAAGAGAAAATTTTATACGTGCAAAAGGCTATCGGCGTCAAGGCCGACGGCATCATGGGCGCGCGCACGCTAAAAAAGGCGCAGGAGTTTTTGGATGCAAATTTGACTAACGCGGATGAAATTTACGAAGCGATAAAAGCAAAAGAAGCTAGCCGCGCAAAGTGATTGCTTATAACTCATTTTAGGAGGATAAAATGCCGAAAATCAACTGGGACGGAAGGTCTGCTGGCAACGGTACTTGGGTATACGAGGGCAACGAGCTAAAGCCCAAATACGGCGCAACCACGCACAATACCTTTGAATTTGACGGCGGCGTGCTAAAGCCTAAAACTGGAGCCAACTCCTCTAACACCTTTGAGTTTGACGGGAGAAAAATAAAACCCAAATACGGCGCAAACTCAAGCAACACTTGGGTGATACAAGGCAATGTCGTTAAGCCCGATTTTGGTTCAAACTCGAGCAACACCTACGACATAAACGGAGCTCCCATCGCCGTCATAATAGGGCAAGTCTGCCTAAAACTGTGGTAGCGCGGGACAAGATACGAGCCGTTTGTTTTAAAACTTACGATTTTGGCGCGCGGCGCAGTAAATTTGACTCGGCTTAAATTTAGCGCTCAAATTTTAGCAACCGCCGCAAACTAAATTTTAAAACAACTCCGCGTTTTTGTCGCTATTCCAGACGTATTCCATCGTCCGAGCGATACGCTGCGCCTCGTCCCGTCCGTGCATATCCGCGATAAAACCCAAAGCCGCGTCGATACCCGCGCTCACGCCCGAGCTCGTGTAAAATTTCCCGCTAACGCACCAGCGGGCCGCGCGTATCCAGCGCACGCCAGGAGCCTCTGAGGTCGCCCACTGCCACGATAGTTTGTTGCTCGTGGCCTCCATGCCGTCCAAAAGTCCCGTTTTAGCTAGCAAAACCGAGCCCGTGCATACCGCGATCACGTGATCGTGTCTGCCCGCTAGCTCGCCCAAAATAGCGATAAACTCGCTCTCATGCGCAAGCTCCCTAACCGCAAAACCGCCCGGCACGAGCAAAATATCAAATTTAGCTATCTCATCTAGCTTTCGCGTCCAAATTTTAGCGTTAGTACTGCCGCCGACGAGTTCGCCAGTAGCCGAAAAATACTCTATCTCGTAACACTTTCGCCCGTCATCCAGCGCCCTAGATAGCGCCTCCGCCGGCCCCAGCGCGTCCATAGTAGTAAATCCCTCAAAAAGCAAAACATTCACCGCCTTCATCGTCGCCCCTTTGCTGATTTTAGTTTCAAATTTAGCCCAAATTTGATTACGAGCGGCTAAAATTTAATGAGATTTTTCGCATTTGCGAGGTAAAATTACAAAATCATTTTAAATCAAATTTTTAAGGAAAGACGATGCTAAGCGACAGAGAAATAGAAGCGAGCGCAAAGCCGCAAAATATCGTAAAAATCGGTGCAAAACTGGGGCTAGGCGAGGAGGTGCTAGATACCTTCGGCAAGCTAAAAGCCAAGATCGAACCGCGCCTAGGTAGCGCACCCAGCGCAAACCTCATCCTAGTTACCGCGACTAACCCGACACCGTACGGAGAGGGCAAAACGACCGTAACCGTGGGGCTATCTGACGGCTTAGCACGTATCGGTAAACGCGTGTGTGCCGCGCTTAGAGAACCAAGCCTTGGGCCCGTTTTTGGTATAAAAGGCGGAGCGACTGGCGGCGGATACTCGCAGGTGACGCCTAGCGAGGATATCAACCTGCACTTTAACGGCGACTTTCACGCTATCACCTCGGCAAATAACCTCATCGCTGCGATGCTAGATAACCACATCCACCACGGCAACGCCCTAAATATCGACCCTGCGCGCGTTGTTTTCAAACGCTGCATGGATATGAACGACCGCTCGCTAAGAGAGATCGAGATAGGTCTTGAAAAGAGCAATAAATTTACGCGAAAGGATGGATTCGTCATCACCGCCGCTAGCGAAATAATGGCAATCCTGTGCCTCGCGACCGATCTAAAAAATCTAAAAGAACGCGTCGAGAACATCGTCGTCGCCTACGATAAAGAGGGCGACCTCGTGCGCGCAAAATCCCTAAACTGCGCCGACGCCGTCTGCGTCCTGCTAAAAGAGGCGATAAAACCAAACCTCGTGCAGACGCTAGAAGGCACGCCCGTGCTCATCCACGGCGGACCGTTTGCAAATATCGCGCACGGCTGCAACAGCGTGATAGCAACCAAAACTGCTCTAAATTTAGCCGACTACGTCGTGACCGAGGCGGGTTTTGGCGCTGAACTAGGAGCGCAAAAGTTCCTCGATATCAAGTGCCGCACCGCAGGACTTGCGCCAAAATGCGTCGTACTAGTAAGCACCATCCGCTCGCTAAAATATAACGGCGGATGCGATAAAGACGGCATCTCACAGCCAAATTTGGACGCGCTAAAGCTAGGCGGCGAAAACCTAAAAGCCCACATAGAAAATCTCAAAAATTTCAATCAAAACGTCATCGTCGCGCTAAATAAATTCGCGACCGACACGGACGAGGAGATCACTCACGTCCGCGCTCTTTGCGAGGAGTCGGGGGCTGAGTTTAGCGTGTGCGAAGGCTTTTTAAAAGGAAGCGTGGGCACAGAGGATCTGGCCAAAAAAGTCGCGCAAATCTGCGAAAAACCGGCTCGCGAGATAAACTTCACCTACGATGCAAACGACCCTGTCAAAACCAAGATCGAAAAGATCGCGACTAAAATTTACGGCGCAAAAGATGTCGTATTTGGCCCGCGCGCACAGGAGGATCTGGCCGAGATTTCGCGTCTAGGCTTTGAGAGTTTGCCTGTTTGCGTCGCAAAAACGCAGTATAGCTTTAGCTCGGACGCCAAGCTACTAGGACGACCAAAGGACTTTAGCTTCGAAGTTAGCGCGCTTGAGATCCGCGGCGGAGCTGGCTTTATCGTGGCGGTTAGCGGATCAACTATGCTGATGCCAGGACTGCCTAAAGTGCCTGCCGCCGAGCAGATGAGAGCGGAGTAGAACGAGCTCCGATCTGTAAAATTTGAACGCAAAATTTGATCGGTCGGCGAAGTTTTTTTGAAAAACAAAGGCGAATTTGGCGGAAATTTTACGTCAGGTTCGCCTTTTTAAATTTGACGGTTTCGTCCTTTAGATTTGACGTCAAATTTAAAACGTTAAATTTAACAGCCGACATCGTAAAAAGATAGTTACATCGGTTGGCTTCGGCGCTCTTTAAAACCGTACATGTTTACCGCTCAAAGTCGCGGAGAAATTCAAGCTCCGTACAAGAAGTATCACTCTATCAACATAGCAGTTTTAAAAGCCAAATTTAGCACTCGAAATTTTATAAAACCGCCGCCTGTCGCAAATTTAGCTTCACTGTTTTTGCGTCAAATTTAGAGCAAAATCATCATAATGTATTTTCACGTTTTTACTAATCAAATTTGCCCAAGCAAGCCAAAAGACGACGCTAAATTTTCACCTTTTTCCACGGCTCGATTCCGCCTTTGACCTCTTTAAAAATGCTCGCGATTTCTATATCTTTAACGCTTAAATTTCGCTCGTAAGCCTTGATGTCGCGCGATTTTAGCTTCTCTTGCAAAAATGCGAATTCATACTCTATCTGCCCGTGAGTGACGGCTATTTTGGCTAAATTTCGCTCGTCAAATTCGCCCACTTTTGCCGCGTCAAATTTATAGTCGCGAGCGCAGGCCTGCGCATAAACCTCCGCTAGATACGCGTTTATCGCCGCCTGCGCGTTTTCATGCGCGTAAAAGCGGTCAAGCTGCGGGTGATTTCTGTAGCCCTTGGTAAGTCCAGCCAGCACGTTTTTAGCTAGCAGCGCCTCGCGCCAAAGTGCGACTAGCCCCTTTGCATCGAGATATTTAAAACTTATCGTCCAAAGCCGCATTTTTTGCCTTTCGTTAAATTTACCGCAGTTTTTGCTGGCCAAATTTGGCGCGGCTTAGCCTGCAAATCATCAAATTTATACCGCAAATTTGCCTGCCGCAAATCTCTTAACGTCGTTTATTTTTTCTTCGACTTTTTTGCCGCGTTTTTCATATTTTCCAGCTCCTCGGCCAAAAATTTACCCGTATAGCTACCCGTTTTTTTATAATTTTTAGCGACATCTTTTACGCTACCCTCAGCGATGATTTTACCGCCTTTTGCACCGCCTTCAGGCCCCATATCTACGATGTAGTCGCAGTTTTTGATGACGTCCATGTTATGCTCGATGACAAAGACCGAGTTGCCAAGATCGACCAGGTGATGTAGCACGCGCACGAGCCTATCGACGTCGGCAAAATGCAGCCCCGTAGTCGGCTCGTCGAGGATATAGAGTGTATTTCCCGTGTCCGAACGGCTGAGCTCTTTTGCGAGCTTTACGCGCTGTGCCTCGCCGCCGCTTAGCGTCACGGCGTTTTGACCCAGCGTGATGTAGCCTAGGCCCACGTCTTGCAGCGTCGTTAGTTTGCTAGCGATTTTAGGCACGGATTTAAAAAACTCCACCGCCTCGTCGATGCTCATATTTAGCACGTCGGCGATATTTTTGCCTTTGTAGAGGATTTCTAGCGTCTGCGCGTTGTAGCGGGTGCCGCCGCACGAGTCGCAAACGACGTTTACGTCTGGCAAAAAGTGCATCTCGATCGTGATCTCGCCCTCGCCCTGGCACTTTTCGCAGCGTCCGCCCTTGACGTTAAAGCTAAACCTACCGATCTTGTAGCCTCGCAGTTTGGCCTCTTTAGTCTGCGCAAAAAGCCCTCTGATCTCGTCCATCACGCCCGTATAGGTGGCTGGATTACTGCGCGGAGTGCGGCCGATCGGGCTTTGATCGAGGTAGATCACTTTGTCTAGATTTTCTAGTCCGCTCAAATTTACCCCCGCGACCTTTTTTACCTTTTTAGCTCGGTTTAGCTGCTCCTGGGCTTCAGGCAGCAGGGTTTGCAGTACGAGCGAGCTTTTACCCGAGCCAGAAACTCCCGTGATACCGACTAAATTTCGCAGCGGAAAGCGCGCGCTTAAATTTGAGATGTTGTTGATATTTACGTTTGAGATTTCAAGCCACGTGTCGCTTTTACGGTTTTTTTGGTAGTCGATTTCCTTTTCGCCGTTTATGTAAAGCGCCGTTTGCGTGCTTGAGCCTAGCAGGCTTTTCACGTCGCCGGCAAAAACTATCTGCCCGCCAAATTTCCCCGCTCCAGGCCCGATATCTACGATATAGTCGGCCTCCTCGATCGTCTTTTTATCGTGTTCTACGACGATAACCGAGTTGCCTTTGGCTTGCAAATTTCGAAGCGTTTTTATGAGCTTTAGCGTATCGCGCTCGTGCAGACCGATGCTAGGCTCATCTAGCACGTACATCACGCCGCTAAGGCCCGAGCCGATCTGGCTTGCTATACGAATCCTTTGCGCTTCGCCGCCGCTGATCGTGCGCGCGTCACGTCCGAGCGATAGATAGCCAAGCCCCACGTCGTAGAGGAAAAACAGCCTCTCGTTTATCTCCTTAAATATCGGCTTTGCGATCGTTTTATCGTATTCGCTAAGGTAGCTAAAATTTGACTCGTCCGAGAAAAACGCGGTGCAGTTTTCGATACTCATATCTAAAATTTCGCCGATACCGCGCCCTGCGACCTTGACGGCTAGGCTTTGAGGCTTTAGCCTGTGTCCGCCGCAGTCGTCGCAGACCTTTTCGCTCATGTATTCGTCGAAGTCCTTGTAGTCCTTTAGCAGTCCGTGCGTGATTTTTAGCGCACCTTCAAATTTGCGCAGCAGCTTGTTTCGCTTCCAGAAAAACTCGACCTCTTTTACGTTGCCGTAGAGCACGAGGCGCTTTTCATCCTCGCTAAGCTCGCAGTAGGGGCGCTTTACATCGATACCGTTTTGCTCGCAAAAAGCTAGTAAAAATTTATAATAATAGCTCATGTTGTAGCCGTAAAGCAGCTTTATCGCGCCGCTTTCGATGCTTTTTTCCTCATCGATCACTTTGGTTAGATCCAGGCTATATCTGATACCAAGGCCATCACACCTCTCGCACGCGCCTTTTGGGGAGTTAAAGCTAAAGCTAAGCGGCTCAAGCGGCGTAAATGAAATTTTGCAATCAAAGCACGCCGAGTGCTCGCTGTAATGTATAAAGCTCTCTTTTAGCCCGAGTTCTTCGGCATTTGCGATCTCGATCTCGACCTCGCCGTAGCTCTCTCCTAGCGCTTTTTCTACGTCTTGAGCTAGGCGCTGCGCATTATCGGCGTCTATAACGATGCGGTCCACGATGAGCTTTATCGTGTGTTTTTTGGTTTTAGCTAGCTCGATCTCCTCATCTAGACGCACCTGCACGCCGTCTATCTGAGCTCTCACGTAGCCTTTGCCGCGTAAATTTTCGATCAGATCCGCCCATGTGCCCTTTTTTTCACGCACAAGCGGAGCGTAGATGACGACTTTAGCACCCTGGGGTAGCTTTTGGATCTCGTTTATGATATCGCTAGCCGACATTTTAGAGATCGGTTTGCCGCACTTGTGGCAGTGCTGTATACCGATACGAGCGTAGAGGAGGCGCAGGTAGTCGTAAATTTCCGTTATCGTGCCCACGGTTGAGCGCGGGTTTTTGGACGTGGTTTTTTGATCTATCGCGATGGCGGGCGTGAGGCCTTCGATCTTATCTACGTCGGGCTTGCCTACGCGGTCTAGAAACTGTCTGGCGTAGCTTGATAGACTCTCCATATATCTGCGCTGCCCCTCGGCGTAAAGCGTGTCAAACGCTAGCGTGCTCTTGCCGCTGCCGCTAAGTCCGGTGAAAACTACGAGCTTATTTTTTGGGATTTCGAGGTTTAAATTTTTCAGGTTGTGCTCGCGCGCGCCCGTGATTTTTATGGTGTCGTTTGCGTTCATTTTCGCTTCCGTGATTTTAAATTTTTAACCCGTAATTATACCCAAAATCTCTTTAACTAAAATCGCTGTTACTTTTATCAACACTTTAGTAAAAAATCAATTTTAAAGTAAAAGAATTTTTTAAGCTATAAGCTTTTTGGATGTATTATAAATTATCCCAAGCATAGGAGTTATCATGGCAAATCCAAACATTCCTATAGACAGAAGAACAAACCGAGTCGAGCTCATCGGGCTGGTGCTAGGCGTTTTGCTAGCGATTTGGGTTTATAAAATCTTCCCCGCAAACGCAGGAGACATCGCTCTAGCGGCGGCCAAGGGCAAAAAGCTGCACGTAGAAGCTATGCCAGTCGTCGCCGCGGTAGCTGCGCTGATGGCGGCGTGGTGGATGACCGAGGCCATCGCCCTGCCCGCGACCGCTCTGGTGCCGATGGTGGCATTTCCGGTGCTTGGCGTCGATGCGTTTAAGGTTGTAGCGGCGCCGTATGCTTCGGACACGATCTATCTTTTTATGGGCGGCTTTGTGTTAGCCCTTGCTATGCAAAGGTGGAATCTGCACACCAGAATCGCCCTTGGTATCGTGCTTTTAGTTGGCACGAGCCCGAGACGGCTGGTGGCGGGGTTTATGGTGGCGACGGGATTTTTATCCATGTGGGTGAGCAACACCGCAACCGCCATAATGATGCTGCCGGTGGGCCTTAGCGTACTGCATTTGGTCGGACGTCTAACGACTCAAAAATGGACGTTTACGGCGATCGAGGACGTGGCAAATTTGGACGAAATTTCGCGAAAAGGCGTGCAAGGCGGCTTTATGAATACGGTATTTCACAAAGGCCGCGACATCGCAAAGGAGATAAAAGAAAAAACGAGCACCTTTAGCTCAAATTTCGGTATCTCGCTGATGCTAGGCATCGCCTACGCCGCCTCGATCGGCTCAGTTGGCACCATCATCGGTACTCCGCCAAACGCCCTTCTGGTTGCATACATGAAAAACGAATTTGGCATCGAGATCGGCTTTTTTGAGTGGATGTTAGTCGGCGTGCCGCTTAGCGTCGTTATGCTTGCGGCGTGCTGGTTTTTGCTCACTTACGTACTCTTTAAGCCTGAAATCGGCGAGATACCAAACGGCAAAAAAGTGATCCAAGACGAGCTAGATAAACTAGGCCCCATAACCACGCCAGAAAAGCTTGTCGGAGTCATCTTTGTAGCAGCGGCTGCGTGCTGGATATCGCTAGGTTTTATCCTAAAGTCCTTTGACGTAAAAATCGCTAGCTTAGACGCGATAATAGCGATGAGTACGGCGATTTTGTTATTTATCGTACCCGCAAACAAAAGCGGCGAGCGTCTCATCGACTGGGATAGCGCCAAAAAGCTGCCGTGGGATATCCTCATACTCTTTGGCGGCGGACTGTCGCTATCGGCGCAGTTTAGTAGCAGCGGACTGTCGCTTTGGATCGGTCATCAGGTCTCTGCGCTCGGCGCGCTGCCTGTCGCCGCGATCATCATGGCCGTCGTAACGCTCGTCATTTTCCTCACCGAGATCACGTCAAACACCGCTACCGCAGCGGCCTTTTTGCCCGTCATCGCAGGCGTTAGCGCGGGACTTGGCTATACCGGCGCAAACGTGATGCTGTTTACGATCCCGGTCGCTATGGCGGCTACGTTTGCATTTATGCTGCCCGTCGCCACGCCGCCAAACGCCATCGCATACGGCTCTGGCTACGTAAAAATCAGCTCGATGATAAAGGCTGGAATCTGGCTAAATATCATCGGTATTTTTCTTATCACGGCAACCGTCGTTTTTATCGCTTCGGCCGTTTTTGGGCTTAAATTTTAATCAAATTTAGGCGGTCTTAACCGCCTAAATTTACCCGCATTTAATAGCCCTTGCTGTATTATCGTAAAAATATTTTAACCCAAGGCTCTAAAATGAACGAAATTCAAGAATCGTACAATAATCTTCCATATATTTCATCGGCTTTCCCCGAGACTTCGCCTGCGCGACTTGAGGCTTTGGCTTCGTTTTTATCGCTAACTCCGCCGCCGTCTAAAACAGCCAAGGTGCTAGAAATCGGTTGCAGCTACGGCGGAAATTTGTTTCCTTTTGCCATCGCAAATCCGCAAGCAAAGGCGCTAGGCATAGATCTAAGCGAAGTGCAGATAAATAAAGCCAAAGAGTTAGCCGAACAAATGCGTGTGGATAATATCGAATTTAGGGCAAAAGATATCTGCGATTTTACTGATGCGGACGTGAGAGATTACGGTAAATTTGACTACATCATCTGCCACGGCGTTTATAGTTGGGTGCCGGACGTCGTAAAGGACGCGATTTTAAAAACTATCAAGCGATTTTTGAGCCCAAACGGCGTGGCGTACGTGAGCTACAACGTCTATCCGGGCTGGAAGATCAAGGATACGATCAGGGATTGTTTGATTTTCGGTACCAAGGACATAAAGGGAGAAACCGCAAAGGTAGCTAAGGCTAGAGAGCTTTTAAAAGTACTTGGAGAATACGCCAAATTTTGCCAAAAAGACGGCAATGCGAGTCAAATTTTTGTAAATTTCGAAAGTCTAAAATTTCATATTGATTATATTCTAACGATGAACGACTCATACATAGCTCACGAGTATTTGGAGGCTTTTAATAATCCGATTTATTTTAAAGATTTTGCAAATAGTCTAGAGAAAAATGACCTAGCATATCTTGCCGAAGTCGGACTCGAGGATGTTTTTCAGTCAAATTTGGGACTGGAAGAGTTTGACTCGTATATAGACGCAAATTTTAGCTCGCGTATCGAAAAAGAGCAGATGCTTGATTTTTTAACCAATAATATTTTCAGACGCAGTATGATAGTGCACAAAGAGCTTGTTCCGAACGATTTTAGCGTAAATATCGGCGTGGACGAACTTTGCAAGCTGCATATATCGGCAGACTTTAGCAAAACGAAAAACGGCTACCTAAACATCAAAAATATCGCGATGAAGCCTGAGTACGACTGGCTTTATCAAGTCTTTACTGACGTTTATCCGGCAAGCGTAAATTTTGCCGACGTCGCCGCGCTCTTAAAAGACGATGAAAACGCCGTAAAATCAGCGTATTTTGGCTTTATGGAGATTTTAGCCGCAGACTGCGCTAAGCTAACGACCTACGATCGTCCAAAGGTTGTTTACGAAGCAGGCAAAAGCCGCTTAAAAGAGCGAGTACGAGGCTATTTTGAGTATTTCTCCGCCGCAGACGAACCAGTGATAAAAATCGCCGACGAACTAAACGTGCCGGCAAATTTTTCTCAGTTTGACGCCTTTATCGCTCTTAAATTTAACGGCGAAAACTCGCTCGAAAATATCATAAAACAAACGGTAAAATTTGCACGCGAAAGAAATCTGGAGTTTGCCGGCAAAAACGGCGAAGTAATAAAAACCGTCAGCAAAAACGAATACCAAAAAGCAGCCGAAGAGTATATAAAAGATCTCGAGCTAAAACTAAGCGATGGCGGATTTTTAGAAAATTTCTGATTTTTATTGAAAGCGGGTGGGGTAAATTTACCTCGCTCCATTATTTATCGCAAATTTAATCGTATTGCTTTAAATCTATAAACTCAAATTTAAGCAAAAAGCTTATTTATCATTATAATTAACGTCGTACAGATGAGCGCGAGTAGGCATCTTTTTTGGACGGTGCGGTCGATCTTTTGCGCTAAAGCTACGCCAAATCTAACGCTTATAAGCGAGCCGATACCGACCAAAGCGCCCACTTCGTATTGTACGAGTCCTTGCGAGGATAGGCTAACAAAACCCGAAATCGACGAAAATATCACGAAAAATAGTCCCGTGCTGACGGCCTTTTTTATATCATAGTTGAGAAAATTTATCAAGACCGGCATGATGATAACCGAGCCGCCGATACCCACGCTGATAGCCACCGCACCGACAAAAAGTCCGACGAAAAAAAGCGGAACGAGAGATGGAATTTGCGCGCCTTTTGGCTCGGGGTTTTTAAAAAATAGCTTAATAACGTTAAAAGTTTGAATACAGATAAGCGTTAGAAGCAAAAACTTAGACGGTACGCTCGCCACGATAAAACCGCTCGCGCTCGCCCCGCAAAAGCCGCCGATGCCTAGCACCAAAGCAGGCTTTAGATCGACGTTTTTGTTTTTTATATTTAAAAGCGAGCCGTAAACTGAGCTAAACACCATCTGCAGGACGCTCACGCCGATTGCGTATTTGACGTCAAAGCCCAAAAACACGAGTATCGGCACAGCCGCCGCGCCGCCTCCTATGCCCAAAAATCCAGACAAAAAGCCGACAAATAGTCCCAAACACACGTATCCGATCGATGCAACCGATAAAATTTCCATAATCTCGCCTTAAAGTAAAATCCGATTTTAGCCGTTTTTGGGTAAAATTAATTTTAAAATTTAAAAAAGGAAAATTATTGAAAAGATTGATTTTGATGATTTTTGCGGGATTAAATTTGGCCTTCGCAGGCGTCACAACAGGCCAGAGCGAGTTAGAGCTAGAAGCCGCGGTTAAGAGATTTCAAAGACTGCTTGACATGAAAGACGTTAGCGAATTTGCCGTAGTGCCTCATCACGTTTTCGCCGCGCAAACGGGAGTAAATTTGACGCCGTCGGTTACTGTGATTTTTGGCGCGCCGGGCGTACTTGCGCCCTTAATAGAATGCGAACCGAGCCTTGCGCTAGAGCTTCCGTTTAAGTTTTTATTTCAAAAAAGAGAGGGCAAAACGGTCGTGAGCTTTGAGGATATAAAAAGCGTCGCGGCTAGATACGGCGTTTCGGACTGCCACGCCCTAGACGCGGCGCAGAGGCTAGAGCGCGAGCTTTTTGACGCCGCCGTCAAATGAAAATTAAGCTTAATTTTTATATAATCTGCGCTCATTAAAGGATGTTTTATGTTACTTTTGAGCCCCGTTTTTTATTACGAAAAGATCCGCGAAAAATTCGCCAACTCCTACCTCGCCGAGGACACGACGCAGACCATCGTCGGCATCGACTGCGAGTACATTAGCAGCGAACAGACCGATTTTGCAGGGCTTAAGAGCTATTTTAAAGCTCAAAAATCGGGTACCCCCTTTGCGGGACTGTTTGGAGTGCTGGGCTACGGCGGGATAAAATATTTTGAAAAAATACCCGAATTTAACGCCTTGCAGTACGATTTCCCCGACTTTTTCTACGCTAACGCCCGCGCCTACCTACACTTTGATAAAAATAGCAAAATTTACAGCTTTTACGGCGACCGCGAGCGGTATTACGATTTCCTCGTTAAATTTAGCGCAGATGACGAAGCGGCCGCCCAGAAACAGCGCGCAACAAGGTGGAGCAAATATAAAATTTTAACCGACCTAGACGGCGAAAAAGAGCATTTTCTGAGTATCGCGAAACGCGCCAAAGAGTACCTAAAAAGCGGCGACGTCTTCCAAGTCGTGCTAAGCGAACAGCTAAAACTAGCCTCGGATATGGATAGCCTAGACTTCTACCGAGCGCTGAGCGAGGCAAATCCGAGCCCATATATGTTTCACTTCCCGACCCCATACGGCGACGTCGCGGGCTCTAGCCCCGAGCTAGTCTGCGAGATCAAAGAGGGTAAAATCTACGTCGCGCCTATCGCAGGCACGCGCGGACGCGGCAGGGACGCGATAGAGGACGCCGCGCTCGAGCGCGAACTGCTAAGCGACGAAAAGGAGCTAGCCGAGCACAAAATGCTCATCGACCTCGCTCGTAACGACATCGGCCGCGTCAGCAAGCCAAAAAGCGTCGCAGTCAAAAACGCCATGCGTATCGTGCGCTACGAGAGCGTGATGCATATCGTAAGCGACGTCTACGGCGCGAAGGCGGATGATCTAGACGCATTTGACGCGGTCGGCAGCATCTTCCCAGCAGGCACGCTAAGCGGTACGCCCAAGATCCGCGCCATGGAGATCATCGCCGAGCTTGAGCCCTATAAGCGCAACGCATACGGCGGCGGCATCGGATTTTTCCACTTTAACGGCGACGCGCAAATGGCGATTTTGATTAGAAGCGCGATATTTGCGCGTAAATTTGACGGCAAATTTGACGCTGGCAGGCATGACCCGCATCTTGACGGCGCAAACGAGTCAAATTTAAAAATCGGCGAACTTGGGGGAAATTTCGCCGAAATTTTCGTGCAGGCCGGAGCGGGCATCGTGATCGATAGCGTTCCCGAATACGAATATAAAGAAATTTGTAAAAAACGCGCCTCGGTGCTAAACGTGTTTGCGAAAAACGCAAGGGAAATTTGAGAAATTTGACCTGCACGTAGTGCAGCAACCTCTCACGTGCAGTGGGGTTAGAGAGGGCTTGGGAGAGGAAGGGGCGACGCTTCGT
>NZ_CALIAV010000031.1 GCF_938045625.1 uncultured Campylobacter sp. | reverse complement strand
GAAAAACGCCCGGCATCAAAAAGAGTATCGACGAGCCGATCGCCACGTCGCTAGTGTGCGTAAAGCCGTAAAATACGCCAAGATAGGCAATAAAAGATACGACGAACGAGGTCAAAACGTACTGAATTTTTAAATTTACGCCCATTTTAGCAAGCGCAAATCTAAGGCTATATCCCACGAGCGTCGCGAAAAATACGCAAGCTACCGAGCCAGCATCGCCGCCAAAAAGCCTGCAAAACGCCGCATTTGCAAAGCTTATTAAAATAAGCGAGCTTGCAAATTTGTTCGCACCTATACACATGACGCCATCAAACTGCTCTTTGGCTTCATCAAGGCTCAAATTTTCGTCCAAAATCCGCCAGCTAAGCGACGAAAGCTCGGAAATGCGGTTAAAGCTCACCTGCCCTAGCGGGATCTTTTTCACGTAGGTTCGGCGCAGGGAGTTATCGGCCGAGTCCATGACGCTAATGGTAAAATATTTCACGAAAATCGTCACGCTAACGTCGTAGCCGTAACGCCTAGCCACGCGGTCTACGCACTTTTCGACGCGCGCGGTGTAGGTGCCAGCACTCACCATCGCGCTCGTATAGCCTGCGAGAAAATCGGTTAAAATTTGGATGTCTGGCTTCGCGCTCATTTTTCTGCGGTTTTAAATTTGATAAAAAACAAAGCAAGCTGTGCAAACAGCATCAGCTTCATCGTCCACTCGCTAGCCGCGTGCATCTGAGCAAACTCGGCCGTCTGCGTCGCCGCCTCACCAGCGGTCTGCGCATCCATGACGAAAGGCGTGAAGTAAAACACGAATGAGAGCGCGAGGGCTAAATTTATCGCGCTAAGCATACCCATGCTAAATTTAGCAGCGAATTTGACGCTGGATCTAAACGAAGCAAGCTCGTAAAGCGCGGCTATGACGCTAACGGCTAGCAAGGCGTAGTTAAATTTAACAAATATCGTGGCCATCAGTTTGCCGCTTTGAAACTGCGTAAGTACGCCCTCGCCAAGTATGCTCTGCGGATAAAAAATCGTCGGCGCAACCAGAGCGCCCAAAGCCAGCTCCGCGCCGATGAGCGCACCCAAAAGTAAAAAATAAACGCTTTTCATGATTTTCCTTTTTTTGATTTATCGCACGCATTTTAGGGTTATAGCATTTAAAATTCGCTAAATTTGAGCAAGAAGGGCGGAAATTTGAGAGCTATAAATTCGACGCAAGCTGAGGCAAATTTGGTTTTTCGCCAAAGCACAAACCGCGCGCAAATTTAGAAATTTGCAAATACGTTTCGCGCGACGAATCCGCGGTCAAATCCCGCTAAATCCTTGTAAAACTCCGCCTCAAACCCGTTAAATTTAAGCGCGTTTTGCATACTTTCTCGCTGATCGTAGCCCATCTCGCAGGCTAGGTATTTTACGCCGCGATTTTTAGCGACGAGGATAATGTTTTTTAAGATCTCATCGCCCGCCGCGCCGCCAAAGAGCGCCTCGTGCGGCTCGTTTAGCACGAATTTATCAAGTTCGTAGCCCTGCGCGATATAAGGCGGGTTTGAAACGAGCAGATCAAACTGCCCGTAAATTTCGTCCAGATACGCGCATTTTACGAACTCTATCCTATCCTCTACGCCAAATTTCGCGGCGTTCTCGCGAGCTAAATTTAACGCATCGTCGCTGATATCGGAGGCTATGATTTTAGCGTTTGAATTTAGCGCGAGACAGATGCTGATTATCCCGCTTCCCGCGCCTATCTCGGCAACTAGCGGCGACCCCTTTCGCGCGGGTAAATTTGATAAAATCTCAAGCGATTTTTCGACTAAAATTTCAGTCTCGGGGCGCGGGATCAAGACGCCCTTTTTTGCGTTAAAGCTAAGTCCGTAAAAGCCCGCCTCGCCCGTGATATACTCTAGCGGCTCGTGATTTGCGAAGCGCTTTACGAGCGCGAAAAATCCGTCCGCATCATCAAGCTCGCGGTTTAAATTTAAAAATATCCATTCGATTTTTACGCCAAGATGCCGCATCAAAAGCGCCTTGACTACGCGCGCCGGATTTGCGCCGTTTATCTCGCACGCTGGAGCTATCTGCGAGGCGGCGGCTTTTAGCGCGTCATTTACCGTCATTTTCCAGCTCGTTTATACGCTCAAAGAGACTTGGGTGCGAGTGATAGAAGAAAGTGTAGAGCGGATGAGCCTTTGGGAAGGCCTTGTTTTCGGAGCCCAGCTTTTTTAGCGCGCTTATCATGTCGGCTTTGTTTGAAACCTCGCCTGAGAATTTATCGGCGCCAAATTCGTTAGCGCGGCTAAAATACGAGCTAATAGGCGAAAATAAAAACCCGAATATCGGCGAAAAAAGCAGTAAAAATACGATCACTCCGCCGCCTGCCGGGCTGAGCCCTAGAGCGTCGTACGCCGCGTCAGGGATGTTGCCGAATATAAAAAACATCACAAAAAGCATAACCGCGCTTAGGGCGATCATTTTTAGGATATCTTTGTGCTTAAAGTGCCCGAGCTCATGTCCCAAAACGGCGATTATCTCGGCAAGACTTAGTTTTTTAACGAGCGTGTCGAAAAGCACGACGCGCTTAGTCGCGCCAAGGCCGCCAAAATAGGCATTTAAGCGGTTGTCGCGCTTGCTGGCGTCTATCGTAAAAACGCCGCTACTTTTAAACCCACACTGTGCCAAAAGCCCTTCTATACGGCTTTTTAGCTCGCCCTCTTCCAGTGGCTGCATCTTGTTAAAGATAGGCGCGATTAGCGTCGGATAAATGAGATTTATAACGAGCGCGACCGAGAAGCTCAGCAAAAATGCCCAAAACCACCAAAAATCGCCCAAAAATCTAATGCAAAGCAGCACCAGCCATACAAACAGCGTACCAAACGCCAGCGTTAGCATGAGCGTTTTAAGCAGATCTAGCGCGAAAATTTTAGGCGTTACGTTTGAAAAGCCGAGCCTTTTGTCTTTGACGAAGGTTTCGTAGATATTTAGCGGTAGCTCCAGCAGCGACGAAACGAGCAAAAATGCCATAACCATAAAGACGTTATCGCCTATATCTCCCGTTTTATAAGCATGCCCCGATATCGCGCCAAGTCCCCAGCACGCCCACATCATAAATATCGCGGCGTGATAAAAAAGGCTAGCTATCTCAAATTTTTGATTGCTTATCGCGGCTGCGGCGGCTGATTCGTACTCGCCCTGCTCTAGCACGACGGCGGGCTTTTTCGCCTCCGAGCGGATGAAGTTTATCTGTAAAATCGCCAGCCAAGCCTTTACGGCAACGTAAAAAAAGTAAATACCGAGTAAAAAATAAAACATATTTTCCCTTAAATTTTATAAAGACTAAAGCAGCCGTAGTCGGTGCGCACGGCCAAAAATTCCTCGCCGTTTATGCGCTCGAATTTCGCCTCGCAGCGCTTCACGACGTGCGAGAGCTCGAAGCCAAGCTGCAATTCCCCGCTTTTTAGATCGACGATGCGAGCCTTGTCGTAGCTAATTAGCGCGAGCCGCGAACCGTCCTCGCTAACGCGAATCTTCTGGGCCTTAGCGCACTCGCCGCGCATCCACGCGGGAGTTTGCCGCGAACCTACCGCATCAAAAAAAACTAGACCGCCCTCGTAATACTCCCTGCCTAGCAGCGAGCCGTCTTTCAAAAAGCAAACGTCGCTAAGCGCGCCGAAGTCGCCTTTTATTTCATTTAAAATTTCGCCGTTTAGAGTGTTCAAAATTTTGATTTCGTTTTGCTTGCAGCCTAGAGCCAGCCTCATACCATCCGTGCTAAGCGCTACGCAAAACGCCGCGCCGCAGCCTGAGTCCGTTTTATATTTGCCAAGGTACGAAAACCCACCGTCCTTTAAAAGGTAAATTTGACCATATGCCGCAAATGCCGCCGTCTTGCCGGACGCGCAGATAAAGCTCGTAATGTCGCCGCTTCTTTTTATTTTTAGCTCTTTAAAGACGTTTGTAAATTCGCCCGTTTTGGGGTTAAATCTAAAAATATCGTGATCTAAGTCCAGCAGCAAATTTTCGCCCGCGCGCTCCGCCTGCCACGCAAGCGGCTTTGGCAGGATGATATCGCCCTTTATCGCCCCGTCTGTGCCCAGCCTAGTTAGAAAATCTACCGAGTCCTCTTCTTTGTAGCCGCCGCATTTATAGACGAAAAGATCATCGCCAGCGCCCGCAAAGGCTAGCGCGCCCGTGTATCCGCCGCCGATGTAGACGTGCAGACTCGCCTCGCCCGCTTTCGCGTTTGCATTTTGCAGGACGTAGCCTTTTTTCAGGCTCTCCCACTCCTTTTTCACGCAGGCTTTTTGCGCTTCGCCAGTGCTAGAAAACTCCTTTTGCGTCTGCCTACTTTTGCCGTTTTTGATGCTCTCGCTGATTAAAATTTGACCCTCTACGCGCAAATTTATGCGGTCGCCGTTAGCTAAATTTACGAGATGCGCCATCAAATTTACTTTAAAAAATTATCGTAAAACGAGCTGATAAAAAGCACCAAAATGATAAACGGAACGACGAATTTGATATACCAAAACCAGATGTTTACGAGTTTTGCGTATTTTTCGCTGCCCTGCATTATCTCGCGCTTGGCTTCGTCTTTTAGCACCCAGCCGACAAATATCGCGCATCCTAGCGAAGTCAGCACGAAAAATATCGTAGCGCTGATAGCGTCGTATGCGTCAAAGATATTTTTACCGAAAATTTTAACGTCCGCAAGCAAATTCGTAGCCATCAAGGACGGTAAATTTCCAAATATAAATATCGTGCCTAGAACCAGCAAAATCGCGCTTTTGCGCTTGATTTTGAATTTCTCCTGAAGCGTCGTGATGATAACCTCGTAGATCGGCAGCGAGGTCGTGAGCGCGGCGATCATCAGTAGCGCAAAAAACGCCACCGCAAAAAATCCGCCAAAAGGCATATGCGAAAAAACGATCGGTAAGCTCTTAAACACGAGGCTCGGGCCGCTATCTGGCGATACGCCGTAGCTAAAGAGCGACGGGAATATCATAAAGCCCGCAAGCACGGCGATGACAGTATTTAGGATGCCAGTGATAATAGAGATTTTAACCAGCCCTTCGTCTTTTTTAACGAAGCTAGAAAGAGTAATCATAACGCCAAAACCAAGCGAAAGAGCGAAAAATACTTGCCCTAAAACATCGACGAAAAGCTTGATACTTATCTTTGAAAAATCTGGCGTGAGGTAAAATTTAATCCCCTGCGCCACGCCATCTAAGGTCAAGTTTTTTACGATCATTACGATCATCAGTACAAAAAGCAGCGGCATGAGGTACTTCGCCGAGCGTTCTATTCCACCGACCGCACCCTGCACCAAGATCGCGTAGTTTACGAGCACGAACACGAGCGTCGCAAAGCTGATAGCCAGCGGATCGCTCACGATATTTTGCTCATAAAACGCGCTCGTGGCCTCAAAACTCAGCACCTGCGAGAGATCAAGCATGCCAAATGCGATCTGCGCGATATAGTTTAGCACCCAGCCGCCGATAACCATATAATAAGCCATGATGCCAAATGCACCAAGCAGCCCCATCCAGCCCACGATTTTCCACGCGGGATTTATATTTTGACCGCCGAATGCGTCTACGGCATTGCATTTTAGGCGTCTGCCGATCGCATTTTCAGCTAAAATCATCGGTATACCGATCACGATCATCGCGATACAAAACACGAGTACGTAGGCGCCGCCGCCGTTTTGCCCGACCAGATACGGGAAGCGCCACGTCGCGCCAAAACCCACGGTCGCACCCGCGACAGCCAAAATATACGTTACCTTCGAACTCCAAGTTTTTCTATCCATCTGTATACCTTTGTGAAAAAGAGAGATTATATAAAAATTTTATTTAAAGTTTTTAGAAGCATCTTTGAAATTTAAAACAAATCTGGATTAAAATCGGTAAATATTATTAGAAAAAGGCTGCTTGGCATAAATTTAAAGGCGTAAATTTATGCAAATTTACGCCAAATTATTATTTTCTAACGACATGCAAAAACTGCATATGCTTGCGGTATTGCTCGATGACGTCGTTTATCAGCGTAGCTTCGCTCCAGCCAAGCACGTCGTAGTCCTGACCGCCCTCTTTTAGATAGACCTCAGCCCTGTAGTAAAGATCGTCGCCCTCAAGCTCCCTCGTGTAGTCTGGGCTCTGGCTTTTGGTGAGATAGACGCCATATCTAAAGTCCATCTCGTCGCCAAGTCCGACGTTTAAATTTACAAAATTTTCGCCATTTGTGACCTTTGCTTCAAGTCCGTTTTTGGCAAATTCCTCTTTTAGCTCGTTAAACGCTTTTAGCACGACTTCGTTTAAAAATTTCTTGCCGTCTTTCTTACCTGGCAACGTAATGATCGCACTTAGGCGCTCTTGCCACGGCTTTGAAAGATCGCTAATAGGCATGTTGTTAAAGTTATTTGTCTCTTTTTTGGTTAGATCCACACGTAACGCCTTAAATAGCCCGTAAATGGCGCCAAGTAGCACTATGGCAAACGGCAACGCCGTAGTTATCGTAAGTGCTTGAAGCGAGCCAAGACCGCCGGCTAGCATCAAAAATGCCGCCACGACACCCACCGTAACGCCCCAAAAGACCTTTTGCCAAACCGGCGTATCGTCCTTGCCGTTTGAGCAAAGCATGTTCATCACGATCGCCGCAGAGTCTGCTGAAGTCACAAAAAATATGACGATCATAAAGACTGCAATCGTGCTTAGCACGCCTGAAAAGCTAAATTTTTCTAAAAACATAAAGAGCGCCGAAGCCGAGTCGGAATTTACAGTCGTTGCTAACTCGCTAAAGCCGCCTTGCACCAAGGCAATCGCCGAGTTACCAAAAAAGCTCATCCAAGCAAAGGTAAAGCCGGTTGGCACGAAAAGTACGCCGATCACAAATTCTCTTATCGTCCTACCCTTTGAAATTTTAGCGATAAATAGCCCCACAAACGGCGACCAAGATAGCCACCAAGCCCAGTATAGCAGCGTCCAACCGCCAAGCCAGCTCTCGTTTTGCCTCTCGTAGGCGTAGAGGTTAAAGGTATTTGAAATGAGCGTAGAGACGTAGTCGCCGCTGTTTTGCACAAACGATTTTAAAAGCTGCGTCGTATCGCCCAAAAATAGTATCAAAAACATAAAACATATAGCTAGCGCGATGTTTGAGTTTGATAAAATTTTAATCCCCTTATCAACGCCGCTAGCCGCCGAGATGGTCGCTGCAAAACAAAGCACTATTAGAAGCGTAATATGCATGGTCGGCAGGCCAAAAACGTGCGTAAGGCCAGCATTTACCTGAAGTACGCCGTATCCTAGCGAGGTCGCTACGCCAAAAAGCGTCGCTACGACGGCAAATGTGTCGATAGCGTTGCCGATCTTGCCGTAAATTTTATCGCCGATGATCGGATAAAACGCCGATCTAAGCGTGAGCGGCAAGCCGTGTCTATACGAGAAAAAGGCGAGAATTAACGCCACGATAGCATAGACCGACCATGCGCCCATACCCCAGTGAAAGAAGGTGATATTCATCGCAAGCTTTTGCGCTGCGATAGTTTGCGCGTCGCCGAGCGGCGGATTTAGATAGTGCATGAGCGGCTCGGCCACGCCAAAAAACACAAGTCCAATGCCCATGCCGGCGGCAAAAAGCATAGAAAACCACGAGATATTTTTGTGCTCCGGCTTTACGTGATCGGCTCCTAGTTTGATCTCACCAAGCTTGCTAAAGCCAAGGATGATGATGCTTAGAAGTATGACGGCGACGGCCAGGATGTAAAACCAGCCAAATTTGGCCGCGATGTAGTTTTGCATGCCTTTAAAAAACTCATTTGAGAATTTTGGAAATATCGCTGCAAATGCCGTTATTAAAAATATGACAACAAGCGATGGGATAAATACCGAATTGTTAAATTTCGACTTTTGAAATTTGATCATTTTTCTCCTTTTTTGTAAATTTCATCTTCCTTTTAAAATAGCAAAAAAAAGTAAATAGGTCAAATTTACTCCTTAAGTTTTTGGCTAAATTTAAGGAGTAAACCACTGCAAAAAGGCGTTTTGAAAAAATTTACACTAAATTTATCTATAGTCTATTTTCGCACTTTTAGCTTTTGTGACTCCAAAGATGATCGCAACGATAAAAGCTATACCAAATGTGATATAAAGTATGACGGTCGGCTTCTCTACTTCGATGCGAGATAGCGCCACCTCCTCGCCGCTAGCAGGCACTAGCGCGCCGGTTTTTATCATCTCGTAGATATCCTTTGCCTCTAGTTCTTTGCCCTGAAAGTGCGGCGGTCTGGTTAAAATTTCAACCGCTCTAAGATCTGATATCTCGTAAACGCCCTCCTTCATATAAAACCTGTCGTAGTAGCTACTAACAAAATAGCTCTTTTTATCATCCGTAAAGACCGTGCCGTACTCGCCGCCGTTTACGTCGCCGATCTTGCGAAGCTCGCTTTTGCTAGTTAGCCTGTAAAGCCCGACTAAACGCGCGCTAACTTGCCTACCGTGTCTAGAGCGCTGCCACTCCTCGCTATTTTGCAAGAAATAAACATTCTCATCATCAGCAAACAGATCGGAGTAAAATCTATAAATTTCGCCTTTGGGCTTAAAATTTGAGATCTTTTCAAGCCCAGGCTTACTCTTATCCCAAAAGTAAATTCCGTCTTTGCCCACAAAAATAGGCCAGTAAATATATGGCTCGCCCTCGTTAAAGATAGGCGTAAACGGCATCGCCTGCTCGCTAAATTTATGCCCATTGGCAAAAACCGCGCCCGTCTTTGGCTCAAAAAGATAGCGCGTTTCTTGATAAGGTTCGGTCGCTATCTCTCTCATCTCCTCCGTGTAGCTCACGTCAAGCTTTACTCCGTCCAAAAATACGCTTTTGCCGTCTGTGAAATAGTCCGTTTTTTGCCCTTTTGTAGTTTTTATAAATTTTAATCCGCTAGCGTTTGCGTCTAGCTTTCCGCCCTTATAATAAAGCGTCTCGCCGTCTCTTGCAAAGCCCATGTCAAAAATAGGCTCTAAATTTACACTATCAACGCGTACGTTTTTATAAAAATAAGAGCTACCCTCATAGCTTTTTATAAAAACATTAGCGATGCTCTTCACAACGGCGACAAACTCGTTAAATCTCGGCTGTTTCTCGCCTTTTGGGCTACAAAAGTAGCTTGTTTTGCCATCGGTTAGATAGCCGTTGCCAAGTAGGTGAGTGCTTTTAGGATCGAGCCCTTGCAAGATCTTTGTTGAGCAGTAGACGTTGTTTTTGTCGGCCGCCACGTTTGAGTAGTAGTAATTATGGGGTAAATTTAAGACGCGAAAGCTATCTTTATCCGCGCCCTTTAGCAAATACCTGCCGCTGTGTGCGATAGCAGCGTAAATTTCGCCATCAGGCGAGCGGTAAAAATTGCTCCTATCTATATTTTCAAATTTGTCTTGAGTTGCAGCCGCGTAGTAGAAAAAAGCGAGTATCAACTCTGGTATCGCTAAAGCCAAAACGATCGCTATGATCCATATTTTTTTATTTTTTACCATAATATTTCTCATATCTCTTTACCCTCCCAGCAAGAGGCGATAAGCCCGATAGCTAGCAAGATCATCCAAAACAGCTAATTGCCTTCGCTACGGGCTAGTTATCAACCTGCACAATAGCGCTACTATGTACACTTTTAAAATCATTAGGATTAAATTTAGACTTTTGTGATTTTATCATATTTCTTTTTCGCCGATATCCATAAACCTCTCTCAACCTATCCAAAAAGAGAATAAGTCAAATTTTAAAATATTGAATAGCAAATTTATCGCCAAAATGCAATTAATTTTCCAATATCCACAATTTATAAATTTTTCTACTAATAATTTTTATTATTTAA
>NZ_CALIAV010000030.1 GCF_938045625.1 uncultured Campylobacter sp. | reverse complement strand
AAAATTTTCTCGTCTTTTTTTAGACATTCCTCGCAAAGATAAAAGCTGCGTCCGTTTCCGTTTCCGAAAAATAGCGAGGAATTTATCAGTCTGTATCTACGCAAAATTTGCTGTTCAAAGCGCTTTTTGCAGACCACGCATGTCCTGATAGGAATAAATTTTTGAGCCATTATTATAACTTCTTTTAGCTTTTTTTTAGCTTTGTAGGATTTTTATCCCGTCGTTGTCGAAATTAAAAATTTCAACTCGAAAGCTCTTAAATTTATCTTGCAGTTTTTGTTTTAAATTTGCCGCATCGTCCGCGTAAACAATGTTTAAAAAGCTCGATCCGCTGCCTGAAAGCGTACTCAAAAGAGCGCCGTTTTCGTAGGCTATCTTGCGCACTTCAAAGAGCTCCGGCAGGTTTTGCATGCGGATTTGTTCGTGCATGCCGTCTTTTGCCGCGGTTCTCAAAAGCTCGTAATTTTCGCTAAAAAAGCAAGCCGTGAGAAATGCGGCATGAGAGAGGTTGCTAACGCACTCGCCCATCGTGAAATTTTTAGGTAGCTTGGCGCGAGATTCGTTCGTGCTCATCGGCTTATCCGGGATCACGACGACGGCTTTTATATCGGCGCTTAAAGGTTTTTTTAGAGATTTTACTTTGCCGTTTTCAACAACGGAGCTCACAAAACCGCCAAGCGTTGCCGGAGCGATGTTATCCGGGTGATTTTCGTAAACTAGAGCTTGGTTTAAAATCGCACTTTTATCCGCTTTAAATCCCGCTGCCGCGTAGGCTGCCGCGATGGCTGAAGTGATAACCGCAGAGGAGCTACCAAGGCCGCGAGAGAACGGAATTTGATTTGTAAAAATCATACGAAAAGTATCTTTTTTGCCTGTTAGTTTGACATAAATTTCATTGAAAATAGATAAAAAAATATTGTTTTTCTTAAGAAGCGCGTTGTCTTTGCCTTCGCCCAAAATGCTCACGGAGGCGAAATTTGCCCTTGTTATCTCGACTGTATTATGTAGCTCTAAGGCAAGACCCAAGGCGTCAAAACCCGGACCGATGTTTGCGCTAGTGGCGGGAACTAAAATTTGCAAAAAATCTCCTAAACGGCTTGAATAACGTAATTTGGTAGAGTATCTAAATTTAGATTTAAAACGGCTAAATTTTGCGGCAAGCCAAATTCGCCCGCTTGCGCTTTTTGTAGCTTGACGCCATCAGGAGTATTTACGAAGCTTAAATTTTTATTCGCCCGTATCGGTGCGCCGCCGTTTAGCTCAAAGCCGCTAACTGCGTAAAATTCGCATTCTTTTACTATACTAATCGTCTTTAAAACGACGTATGCGACCTTGACGCCCATGAAGCTACCAGGACCGTTTGCGTAGATGATTTTTTGTAGGTTAAATTTGCCGCTGTTTAAAATCTCGTCTATTATTTTTACGAGGGAGACGTCGGATTTTTCTTCGCTAGAAATTTGCTCTATAAGCTCGCCGTTTTCGTCATAAATGCCAACGATTAGCGGCGAGCTAAGAGCGATAACTAAAATTTGGATATTTTTTATGCAAATACCTTTTGGTACTCGCGCGCAAAATCGCCTTTTAGCGTGACGATTTCGTAGTTTTTATCGTCGCTTAGGATAGCTAGCGTTAGCTCGTGGTTTAGCTCGTGACTGCCCGCAAAGCTCGTATAATCAGCCATCAATGGCGCGCCCATCAGGCTTAGATCGCCGATCGCGTCTAAAATTTTATGACGAACGAATTCGTTTTCAAAGCGCAGACCTTCAGGATTTAAAATTTTATTATCATCGATGACTACGGCGTTATCTAGGCTACCGCCGAGGGCTAAATTTTGCGCTCTTAGCATCTGGACGTCTTTTAAAAATCCAAACGTCCTGGCGCGTGCGATCTCTTCGATGTAGGCTTGTTTACTAAACTCAAACACGTAGTTTTGCTCGCCGATTATCGGGTGGGCAAATTTGATCGTAAAGTTGAATTTCGGGTTATTTGACGGCGTTACTCTGGCGAATTTTCCATTTTTGTTTACTTCTACCGGGCGTTTGATTACGATTACTTTTTTATCCGCGTCAAGCTCCGCCGTGCCCGCTTCATCCAGCATCATGCAGTAGCTTATCGCCGAGCCGTCCATTACAGGCACCTCGTTGGCATCTAGGACTATGCGGATATTGTCAATGCCGTAGCCGTTTATCGCGCTAAGGAGGTGCTCGATCGTTGAGATGTAGCCCTCTTTGCCGCCGATAACGGTAGCCATTTGGGTGTTTATCACGTTTTTTGGCTCCGCTTTAAAGCTCACTCCGAGGTCTTTTCTATAAAATATTATTCCCGAATTTGCCCCGAGCGGTTCAAGCGTGATTTTTATCGGTTCGCCCTTATGAAGCCCGATACCTACGCCTTCTACGGTTGATTTTATGGTTGTTTGTTTCAAAATTTCGCCCTTATTTTTCTTATTCTTGCCATTATACAACAAATTTACAACAAAACGGCAAATTTATTCGACCATTTTTTTAGCCGCGCTTAAAACGCCCGTGACGTTATCCTTCATCCAGCCGTTATCCATCCACTCCTCCGGACGCACTTCTATGCCTTGAACTAGCATGCCAAAGTGCAAGTGATCGCCCATCGCTAGACCCGTAACGCCCGTGTTTGCGATGACGTCGCCCGCCTTGACCGAGTCGCCCGCTTTGACGTTTAGCGAGCTGCAGTGTCCGTAGAGCGAAAATAGCCCGAATCCGTGGTTTATCAGGATATTGCGCCCATAGATGCCGTTATCTGCTGCAAATTCGACCGTGCCGTCGTTGTTAGCGACGATGTCGGCTTTTTGCGTCGAGGCTAGGTCGATGCCCATGTGCCAGCTTTCGCTGACGTCTTTATCCTCAAAGGTATAATATCTGTGGTCGCCAAAGCTCGCTACCGCTTTACCGTTTTTTAGCGGATAAAATTTATTTATGCTAAAGTTTTCCGCAGCGTCTATCTCGACTTTTGCGGCGATTTGCGAGATTATTTTCTCATTTGCCTCGCGTAGATTTTCATTTACGAATTTCATCTTTTCCAGATTGCTCATGGCGTCGTAGTTTTTGGCGTATTGCTGCGCTAGTTCCGGGATTTTTTCGTTTAAAAATCTGTTTTGGCCGTCTAGTTTTATCTTTGAAGTGCGGTATTTTTTGTCTTGGTAGAAAAATCTTATCTTGCTTTTGGTTATATTTCCCGCCGCATCAAGCGCCACGACGTCGGCGCTAAACGAGCCTTGCTGCGCTGGCCAGGCGACTAAAGAAGCGTAGTAGCCGTCTTTTACGAATTTGCTCGGTATAAATTTCTTGCCGTAGTTCGTCTCGATATAGACCTCTTTTAGCATTTCATCAGTCGCCTTAAACACGACCGTCGCGCTACCGCCTTTAGTGATGGCGTATGAGTGGTTTAGGATGTTTACGTCGGGCTTTTTATTATCGACGGTGATTTTGACCTCTTTTTTTTGCGTGTTGCCGAGGAAAAATCCCCATTTGCTAGTATCGGTGGCCTCGATCACGATGTTGTAGATATCTTTTTGTGCGCCAAATCCGGTTTTGGGAAAGGTCAAATTTAAATCTACGATTTCAGACGGAGCTTCAAATTTTTGAGTTAGCAAATTTACGCTGCCTTTTTCGTCTACGAGTGAAATTTTAACTGATTTCACGCCGCCTTCGTCGGTGATTTTGATCGGTAGAGGCGAGGTTAGGTTCCAGTAAATTTGATCCGAGATGGCGATGTTCGGCGATTCGCGTTCAAATATTTTTGATGTAAATAAAAAAGCTATCGCCGCAACTAAAAGTAAAATAATAACGCCGAAAAATATCAAATTCGGATTGCCGCGTCTTCTCATAAAAATCTCCTAAATCTTAAAGAGACCGATTTTACTAAAAAGCGATAAATTTAAGGTAAATTTACCCTCGAATTTATAAAATTTCGCGTATTTTTCTAGCTTCTCCCATCCATTCTCGCAGCTCGTCCCACTTCTCGTTTTTGATTAAATTTTCGCATTCGTCAAGTTCTTTTTTGAAAAGGTCTATCGAATTTATCAAATTTTGCTTATTTTGTTTAAAGATATCCGTCCACATCACTGGCGAGCTTTTGGCGATCCTGATCATGCCGTTAAATCCCGTGCCGCTTAGCGCGATGATATTTTTTTTGTTTTCCTTTTTTAGTACGCTGCTAGCTAGCGAAAAGCTGATAGCGTGGGGTAGGTGAGAGATGACGCTGGCGTGGTGGTCGTGCTCTGCTGCGCTCATGAAGATAATCTTCATGCCCAGGTGCGAAAAGAGCTCGACTGAGCGCTTGACGTGCATCTCGCCGCTTTCTTTAAAGTCACAAATGGCTACTACGGCGTCTTTAAAAAGTCCGGAAAATGCGGCGGTCGGACCCGAGTACTCGGTACCCGCCATCGGGTGAGCTGGGATGAAATTTTGCCTGATGCTCTCGGGCACGGCTTCGATTATTTTTTGCTTGGTGCTACCAAGATCGACGATAGTCGTGTTTTCGCCGATGCCTTCAAATTCTTTGACGATTTTTATGATGCCTTCGACTGGGATGGCTAGAAATATCATATCGCACTTTTGCTTCATCTGCTCAAGAGTTAAAATTTCATGCACGAGACCGAGCTCAATCGCCTGTTTTTCGTGTTCTTTACTTAGATCCATGCCGCTAACGCAGCTGATTAGTTTTTCGTTTTTTAGGCTAAGACCTAGCGAGCCGCCGATGAGTCCTAGGCCTACGATACCGATTTTCATAAATTCGCCTTTTAAATTTATATTGTTTAAAAATAAAATGTGCTATTATACAGCCTTATCATCACTTTTAGGTTAAATCAATGAAAAAAAGCGTTTTTCTACTACTTTTGGGCGCAGTTTTGGCAAATGCCGAGCAGATAACTTCCATAAATTTTAAAGGTCTCGTGCATCTGTCTCCAGAAACTGCAAAGGAGATAATGGGGCTAAAAGTCGGAGACGAGCTAAGCGGCGATAGCACTGATAGGGCGATCGCAAAGCTGTTTAGACAGGGCTATTTCGACGATATCTACATCGAAAACAAGGGCGGCGACGTGACCGTAACGGTAAAAGAAAAACCTAGTATCGCTCGTATCGACATCAAAGGCGTAGTTACTAACGATAAAACCGCCATCGACGGACTAATCAACATCAAACAAGGCAATATGTACGACGAGTTAGCCATCGAGCGCGCGAAAGAGCGCATTAGGCAGTACTACGAGTCAAAAGGCTACTTCGACACGGTCATAGACGTAACTAAAGAGCCGGTGGCGGGCAATGAAAGCAGTCTTTTTGTCACGATGAACATAAACCGCGGCGAAAATATCATAATAGAAAACGTAAATTTAGTCGGCGCGAAGCTTTTTGATTATGGCGACGTAGAGCCTGTGGTGGCGAACAAAGAGCGCGAATTTATGGGCTGGATGTGGGGCAGAAACGACGGCAAGGTTAAGCTTTTTGAGCTACCAAACGATCCTGCGAGAATCCAAGATAAATACTACCAAAAAGGCTACCTAGACGCGACGGTTTCAAACCCGTATCTAAACGCCTACATGGATAACTACACGGCAGATCTCACCTACTACGTAACCGAGGGCGAGCAGTATAGGGTATCTAGCGTAGATATCGAGGCACCTGAGTTTTTAGAGCTTGATAAAGAGAAAATTTTAAAAGACTTTAGGCTAGAAAGCGGTGACGTGATGAACTCTGCTCGCCTAAGACAAGACATGAAAAAGCTCGACGATATGGTAGCGGATAAGGGTTATGCGTTTGTAAGGATAAATCCAAAAACCGAGAAAAACGTAGAAGACAAGACTGTGAGTATCGTCTACGAGGTTGTGCCTGACGAAAAAGTATATATAAGAAACGTTCAAATTTCAGGTAACGATAGAACCGTAGATAGAGTCGTTAGACGCGAACTATACCTCACGGAGGGAAATTTATATAGCAGAACCGACCTGCAAGACAGCAAGGACGCTCTAAAGCGAACGAGCTACTTTGATGAGGTTGAGATCGAGGAGCAGCGCGTCGGGGCAAACCAAGTCGATCTGCTCGTAAAAGTAAAAGAGGCCTCCACGGGCTCGATCAGCGGCGGTATCGGCTACGGTAGCTCGGACGGTTTGCTACTTAACGCGAGCGTGTCTGATACGAACGTATTTGGTAGCGGCTTGAAAGGCGTCATAAGCGTAGATAGGAGCGACAACGAGCTCTCCGGGCAGATAGGTCTAACCAACCCGCGCCTTTTTGACTCAGAGTACAGCCTTGGCGGTACTCTTTATGCTAACGACTATAGCTGGAATAACTACGACGAGAAATCATACGGTCTAAACGTCGTCGTAGGTAGAAAACTAACTAGAAATCTAAGCGCGTCTTTGGGTTACATCATAGAGCAAAGCCGTATCAGCGGGCTTAGCGATGTGCTAAAAACCGTCGGATACAAAGACGGCAAGAGCTTAAAAAGCTCGCTCATACCGTCTATCACCTATAACAGCACGGATGATTATTACCTGCCTCGCACGGGCATCATCGCAAGCACTAGCCTAGAGTTTGCGGGCGTGGGCGGCGATGAGAAATTTTTAAAGAGCAGAACGAATTTTAACTGGTATCAAGGTATCAGAGAGTGGGTGGATTACGACCTTATTTTCAGGTTTAAATCAAGCTTCGGCAAAATTTGGGATCGCGGCTGGGTGCCTATTAATGAGAGACTATATCTAGGTGGCATAAGAAATCTGCGCGGATTTGAGAGTAGAACCGTCTCGCCTAAAGTCAAAGTCGCCAGCGGCAGCTGGTACGAGACGGGCGGCGATACGTCGTTTAACAGCTCGGCAGAACTTAGCTTCCCGCTAATAGAACGCGTAAAGATGCGCGGATTGCTGTTTGTTGACTACGGTGTCATTCGCGGCAGGATCGCAAACGTAACGGCGCCGGGCATCGTGGATTATGTCGACGGACGTATCAGCAGATATAGTGCGGGCGCAGGTATCGAGTGGGTAACGCCTATGGGGCCGCTACAGCTAATCTTTGCCAAGCCGCTCAAAAAGCAAGACGGCGACGATACGAGTACGTTTGAATTTACTATCGGACAACGTTTCTAATATTACAATAAAACGGCGTTTTGTGTGGCAAGACGCCGTTTTTAACTTTCTATCCTATAAATACAGCCTTCGTTTTGATATAAATTTTCATCTAAATTTGCTAATAAAATTTTCAAATTTGAGCTTAATATAAATTTGCCGTACGGATTAAATTTGCCTGCAAAATCCCCAACCCCCTCCCTAAACCATAAAATTTACCTTTACTTAAAAATATCAAGGCGTAAATTTAACTCGTCTATTATGGGTAGAAGCTCCGAAATTTCCTTTTTTATCTGGACGGCGTCCTTGAGGCTAAGCGGTAGCGAAAAGAGCGTCGTCTCAAATTTGTTTTCCGCTCCGTTTAAAAATAGGTAAAATTTATCGTCCATAAACGCAGCGCTCACTCCCATGTCTCCTGCAAATTTTTTCTTTAGCTCGTACAAACGTCTCATAAAAGTAGGCGTCAAAAGATATCTCGCCTCGACCTTGTCGTCCGTAAAAACTCTAAATTCATCGTTAAAAAGAGTATCGTCCATCCACTCTTTTTCGCCTATAAATTTGGTATTTAGCGTGCGGCTCGCGACTATCGTTTGACTGCTAAATTTCTTGTAAAACTCGCAGACTAAAACCTAGCCGCTAAAGGCTTGGGCATTGCTATAGATTGTATAGAAAGCTGTAGCGACAAAAAGGACTGAGGCTATTTCCGGAGAGCAGCCGGTGCCGGCGACGATAGTTCCGCCCGGTATCCTTGTTGCTTCGCTTAAGCTAAATTTGACGCCATTATAAATACCGCTGATTTGATCTTCGGCGCGGAATTTATTTTGCGCATATATGCCTATCTTTTTAAATTCCTCACGGCTAATCCCTGCCGACGGTTCATAACTAAAAGCCTGGTTTATATCCGAAATAATGGTACGAATATAAACGTCTTTGTAAAATTCCTCGTAAACGCTTAATGGTTCAATTACATTAGACCAAGTTGTCACCCATGAGACGATAAAAATTGGAATATAACCGATGATGATAAATATTACGCCTAATTCGCTTCTAAAAATTTTTTCCGCTACGAAAATCCCGCTAAGCGGCAATATGGCTATAAAAAAGATCCCCAAAAATAGATACTTTACAAACGCACGTCTGCACTCTTTTTGCTTTTTGGCGGTTGCCTCTATCGCTTCATTTATGTTCAAATTTTGCCTCTTTTAAGGATTTTACGTTTGGAGCGAATTTTAGCGAAATTTACGCCGTGAAGGTGCGGGTTTGGGCGGGCGAGCAACTAAATTTAAAGAAAAATCGGTCAAATTTGACCGAAAATAAAAGAATTTAAGCCGAATCAAATCGGCTTAAATTTGCGCTCAAATTTGAGTTTATCGTAGATATTTGACGTTAGCTTTGGCGCGGAGTTTATTGAAGTATTCGCCGATGACGCGGTCTTGCTCGAGTTTATAAAGCGCGTTCATCGCTTCGTCTCTGACCTCGTCGAATTCAGGCATCGTTTGCCCCTTTTTAGACGCTACGTAAAACATCTCAAAGCCCTCGGGAGTCTGGAAAATCTGCGTGAAAGTGCCGTCCGGGGTCTGTTGAAATATCGTTCGTAGTTGAGGCGGAATCTGCTCGCTTTTTAGATCTAGCACGTCCATGTGCACGCTGTGGTTGGTGTTCATCGGAGAGCTGTGTCTAGCGGCCTCTAAAAGCTGCATCGAAGGTGCCACGTATCTAGTCACGCTCACGTCGGTAAAGTGCGCGAAAAGGTCGCGATTTTGCTCGAAATACGCCCTCGCGGCATTTTCAGAGATGTTAATTTTAGCATCGGCAAATATGCTTTGATATAGCTTTTCTTGTTTTATGCTTTTTGCGACGTCGTCTTTAAACTGCGCGTAGTCTCCGCCCTTTGATAGCACGGCCGAGCGCAGATCGGAGGCGCTCATACCGCTCTCGCTTGCGATCTTTTGCAACCTTTGATTTAGCTCGTAGTCGCTAGCTTCGATTTTTAGGTTTTTGATCTGCGCGGTTTCGAGCCTATCGCGGATCAGTAAATTTAGCGCGTTAGCTTCGCTTGTTTGCAGCTGCGCGGCGGCTTTGCGCACTTCGTTTACGGTGATGGGTTCGTTTTCGATGATGACGGCTATGCCGTTTGAGATCTGGCTCGCGTTAGCCATACAAAAACTGAGAAAAAACGCGGCGAATGAGATCTTTTTTAACATATAAAACCTTTGTTTAAGTCTAAAGTAAATATAATTTGAGCATTATAACATTTTAAATTTAAGCGCAAGCTATAAAGGTAAAATTTAATGCAAAATTCACAAATAGTAACTAGATTTGCCCCCTCTCCGACCGGATATTTGCATATCGGCGGACTAAGAACCGCGCTATACAACTATCTCTACGCGCGCAAAAACGGCGGGAAATTTCTGCTGCGCATCGAAGATACCGACCTAAAACGCAACTCCGAAGAAGCAACGCAAGCGATAAAAGAGGCCTTTGCCTGGTGCGGGCTAGATCACGACGGCGAGGTGACGTATCAGTCGCGTAGATTTGACGTGTATAAAGAGTACGTACAAAAACTGCTAGCCGAAGGCAAAGCCTATAAATGCTACATGAGCAAGGACGAGCTAGACGCTCTGCGTGCCGAACAAGAAGCGAGAAAAGAGAGGCCCAAATACGACAATCGCTACCGCGAATTTACAGGCACTCCGCCTGCGGGGGTCGAGCCTGTTATCCGTATCAAAGCGCCTCTAAGCGGCGAGATCGTGATCGACGACGGCATCAAAGGCGAGGTTAAATTTAGAGTTGAGGATATCCTGGATGATTTTATCATCGCGCGCTCCGACGGCACTCCGACGTATAACTTCACAGTCGTGATAGATGATGCGCTAATGGGCGTAACCGACGTCATCCGCGGCGACGATCATCTATCAAATACCCCAAAGCAAATCGTACTCTACGATGCGCTGGGCTTTAAAGCGCCGAAATTTTACCACGTCGCGATGATAAACGGCGAGGACGGCAGCAAACTGAGCAAACGCCATGGCGCGACCGACGTGATGGAGTATAAACGCATGGGCTATCTGCCTGAGGCTCTTTTAAATTTCCTCGTGCGCCTAGGCTGGAGCCACGGAAACGACGAAATTTTCGGCATGGATGATATGCTAAAGTACTTCGATCCGCACGATATAAACAAAAGCTCAAGCACCTATAACGCAAGCAAGCTAGAGTGGCTAAACGCCCACTACATCAAGACTTTGCCGTACGAGAGGCTAGCAAAAGAGATGCTTAGCTTTGACATAGATTTTAAGGCGATGCCAAAGGGCGAGGTGCTGTTAAATTCATTGCGCGAACGCTCAAAAACGCTAGTTGAAATGAGCCAGAGCGCAAGAACGATAATAAACGCTCCAAGCGCATACGACGAGAAAGCCTACGCTAAATTTATCACGCCCCAAAGCAGGGAAAATTTGGCTAAATTTGCCGAAATTTTGGATGGAAATTTGGACGCCAAGGGCTACGAGGAGACGACGGGTAAATTTTTAGAAGCAAACGGCTTAAAGCTAAAAGACCTAGCTCAGGCGCTTCGCGTCGCGCTAACTGGAAATAGCGTAAGCCCGGGGATATTTGAGGTGCTCGAGGTTTTGGGCGCGGACGAGACGAAAAAACGAATAAAAAATATTTTAAAGGAGAACAAATGACACACGTAACTAACGAAGAGGCGCTCGCGTATCACGAGGGCGGCAAGATAGAGATAAAAGTAAAAACCCCATGCGCGACGGCTAGAGACCTATCTATGGCGTATACGCCGGGCGTTGCGGTGCCTTGTAAAGAGATCGAGGCCGACAACGAACTAGCCTACAAATACACAAACAAAGCAAATTTAGTAGCCGTCATCACCGACGGTACGGCTGTGCTTGGTCTAGGCGACATCGGCGCGGTAGCGGGCAAGCCCGTGATGGAGGGTAAGGCGGTTTTGTTTAAAAAATTCGCAAACGTAGACGCCTTTGACATCGAGCTAGACGAGCATGATCCAGATAAGATTGTAGAGATCTGCAAAGCCTTAGCTCCGACTTTCGGCGGTATAAATTTAGAAGATATCCGCGCTCCGAAGTGCTTTGAGATCGAGCGCAAACTACAAGAAGCAGTCGATATCCCGGTCATGCACGACGATCAGCACGGCACGGCGATGATAACAAGCGCAGGCATAATAAACGCGATGGAGATTTCAGGCAAAGACATCTCAAAAATCAAAATCGTAGTTAGCGGCGCGGGCGCGGCTGGCATCGCATGCGCGAAGATGTACAAGGCTCTTGGCGCAAAACACATCGTGATGGTAGATAGCAAAGGCGTGATCCACAAAGGCCGCACCGATCTAACTCCGGAAAAGATCGAATTCGCCCTAGAAACCGCAGATAGAACGCTAGCTGACGCGATGAAGGGCGCTGATATGTTCCTAGGCCTTAGCAAGCCTGGCGTCGTAACCAAAGAAATGGTCGCGTCGATGAACGACGAGCCGATTATTTTTGCGCTTGCTAACCCGACTCCGGAAATCTTCCCTGAAGACGTCGCTAGCGTGCGAAACGACGTGATGATGGGTACCGGCCGTAGCGACTATCCAAACCAAGTAAATAACGTTCTTGGCTTTCCGTTTATATTCCGCGGCGCGCTAGACGTCAGGGCTAAAAAAATCACCGAAAATATGAAGATGGCTGCGGCGCGCGCGCTTGCAAATTTGGCTAAAGAGCCCGTGCCTGCGGAGGTTTGCGAGGCGTTTGGCGTAAAAGAGCTAAAATTCGGCAAAGACTACATCATACCAAAACCGTTTGACAATCGCGTGCTTTTAGCCGTGGCTCCTGCGGTCGCGCAGGCTGCGGTCGACGACGGCGTAGCTAGGGTGAAGGATTTTGATGTAAAAGCCTATACCGAAAAGCTAGCGAAGGGTCTGTAAATGAAAAACGTCAGGCTCATCTCTCACCCGCTCATCGAGCACAAACTAGCGATTTTAAGGGATAAAAACACCGAGCCGTTTCAGTTTAGGATGCTCGTGGACGAGATCAGCCACCTGATGATATTTGAGGCGACTAGGGATCTGGCGCTGCGCGACGTGAGCGTGCAGACTCCGGTCGCCCAGGCCCAGGCTAAAAAGCTCGCGACAAAGGTGATGATTTGCCCTATTTTGCGAGCGGCTCTAGGTATGCTTGATAGCGTATTTACGATCATTCCCGATGCTAGCGTGGGCTTTTTGGGTTTTCAGCGAAACGAAAAGACCGCGGAGGCGGAGTTTTTCTACGCTAAGCTACCTCGCGACGCCAAAAACCGTCTAGCCATCATCATCGATCCGATGTTTGCTACCGGCGGTACGGCTATCGACGCAGTTAAATTTTTACGCGAAAACGGTATAAAACAGATCAAATTTATCTCCATCATCGCCGCTCCAGAAGGGCTAAAGCGCTTTAGCGAAGTTTACCCCGATGTCGAGGTTTATACCGCCGCGATCGACGAGCGACTAAACGAGAAAAACTACATCATGCCGGGTCTTGGCGACGCGGGCGATAGGGTGTTTAATACGCTTTAAATTTGACGAACTCGGACGGCAAATTTAGCTTAATTGTGCCGTAAATTTGACCTAATTTGACTGCGATCTATGCGGTTAGATTCGGCTTTTGCCTAGTCAAATTTGACGCAAATTTACTCTCGTCTTTACGTCGCTAAGTTATCAAATTTGGATTTTGTCCGTACAAATTTGGCGTCAAATTTACCGCCGAAGCAAGCGCTTTAAATTTATTCCAAAAGGTCTTTTTTGAACAAACAACTACTTAGAAACGTCATCTTACCGCTGGCTGTTTTGCTGCTCACGGCGCTGTTTAAATTTGTCATTCCGGATAATTCGGCCGCCCCGAAACAAAATCAGCCGCAAAGCGAGTTTAGAGGCGGCGGCGCAGGCAAAAACATAGCTGCCACTCCTTCCGCAAATATCGTAAAAGACGGCATCTACACCTCAAAAGACGAGGTTGCGGCGTATATTTATAAATTCGGCGAGCTGCCGCGAAATTTCATCACCAAAAAAGAGGCGATCGCGCTCGGATGGGACGCTAAAAGCGGCAACCTATGGCAAGTCACGGACAAAAAAAGTATCGGCGGCGACCGCTTTTCAAACAGAGAAAAAAGGTTACCCGAAGCTAGCGGGCGCAAGTGGTTTGAGTGCGATATCGGATACCGCGGAGGGCGACGCGGAGCCGAGCGTATCGTGTTTTCTAGCGACGGGCTGATCTACTACACGCCCGATCATTATGAGAACTTTTATCTACTTTATGAGCGGAGACAGCAGTGAAAACTATAACTCTAAACGGAGCGAAAATGCGCGAGAAAACGGCGGCCTTTGAGTATCTAGCGCGAAAATTCGGCCTTGATCCCGATGTAAAAAACCTTGACGCGCTTTACGACGCTCTGGGCGAGATAAACGAACCAACGCAGATAAATCTAAAAAATCGCGCCGCTCTTAGCGCACTTGGCGACTACGCAGACGATCTAATCGCCGTTTTTACCGACCTTGCGGAGGAAAACGAGCGGGTAAAATTTGAGATTTTATCTTGATTTGGTTGCCGCTCGTGATACCGTAGCTGTGGATAAAATTTGATTTTAAACTCGTTTTTGTCCCTTAAGTAAAATCACCAAAAAATCAAGCCGAATTTTATCATCCCAAATTCGGCTTCAAATCCAAAAATTAGAGCTAAATTTTGATAACTAACGCGACTTTAAAAGCCATATCTAACGCCACCGCACACATTACCTTATTTGTTTGATGAGTAGATTTTGCCACGAAGGGTTGCGTGGATCTTATGCTCGGATGCTCTGCTGAGCCGACCCGCAGCCAATACCAAACCATTACGCGGTGCGATAAAAATAGCCAAAGAGAGAAAACCGTCGCCTAATGCCGATAAAACCATCTAGCGCCGAGCCTCGTCGCACCTTGTGTGCGCAGAAATACTGCGTGCATACAAAAAGCTCTTTAGGCAAGCGCGTGACGCTACACGGTTTAACAGTTAAGAAATCTGTATTTCAGCTGGCTATATTGGCATAGCAGGCGCACAAATGACCATGATGCAAAAAAGCGTGACAAAGTGCAGAGAAAATCAAAAAAGCGAGGCTAAATTTAAAAATGCGCCTTGGTTTAGACAAAAAGGCGCTAATTTTTATAGACCAAAATAGAAAGCCGGCGCTGTTTTCGTCGAGCAACAAGCAAAGTGCAAGGGCTTTTTGGGAGCGAAATTTACACTTGGTAACCCAAGCCCGCATAGCATCGTAGCGTAGCGAATTTTAAAATATATATCCGACGAATTCGATTTTAAATTTACGTTATTTTTAACCACGAAAAACTTATCCGCATTACTCGCCTAAAATCCAAAATACATTTCAAAAATCGACCATTTATGCCAATTTGAATATCACAAGCAAAGACGCAAGATTTGCGCGGTTTAAATGCGCAAATTTAAAAGATACTACCGCAAGCGAGGCAAACAAATGTAGTAATTTTATCGGAAGCAAACAAAACTTACGGACAAGTTTTAAAATGACACAAAAGACAAATGCCGCGGCTACTAATAAAATCACTCGTCAAAAAGCTTTGAGTAAAATTTTATCGCCATAGTAATAAATTTAAAGTTAGATCGCCTTGCTTACGGCCGATTAAAAGCCACAAGCAAGGCAAAAACGCCGCGCCGCAAATTTAGCGGCGGGAGAGGTAGTTGGTATCGTAGTTGTTGTCGATGAAGTCTTGGTTTTCCATCATCGCGATGTGAAAATCGCGCGTGGTCTTGATGCCGCCGATGATGAGCTGCTCAAGCGTGACCTTCATCTTTCGTATCGCGCGGTTGCGGTCGGTATCCCAGACGATGAGCTTGCCGATCATGCTGTCGTAGTACGGCGGGATCGAGTAGTCCTGATAGATGTGGCTATCCATGCGCACGTTTCGGCCGCCCGGGCAGACGTATTTGGTTATCTTGCCGGGACTTGGCGTAAATGTATTTGGATCCTCGGCCGTGATGCGGCACTCGATGGCGTGGCCTTTTAGCGTGATACTTTCTTGCGGCGGTAGCGCCTCGCCCTGGGCTACTTTCATCATTAGCTCGATGATGTCTAGGCCGCTCACCATCTCGCTCACGCAGTGTTCGACCTGCAGGCGCGTGTTCATCTCGATGAAGTAAAAATCCAAATTTTTATCGACCAAAAACTCAAACGTTCCTGCACCCTCGTAGCCGATCGCTTTTGCCGCGCGGATCGCCGTTTCGTGTAGTCTGGCACGCGTGTCGTCGTCTAGCAGGATCGCAGGGCTCTCCTCAATCAGTTTTTGGTGGCGACGCTGCATAGAGCAGTCGCGCTCGCCGATATGCAGGACGTTGCCGTGGCTGTCGCCGATGATCTGAACCTCGATGTGGCGCGGGTTTAGGATGTATTTTTCCATGTACATCGTTCCGTCGCCAAACGCGCTCATCGCCTCGCTCTCGGCCGACCAAAACGCCTTTTCGATATCCTCTTCGCGCTCGACCACGCGCATGCCGCGTCCGCCGCCGCCGGCTGCTGCTTTTAGGATGACCGGATAGCCGATTTTTTTAGCTAGCTCTTTGGCCGCTTTGGTGTCGGCTACCGCGCCGTCAGAGCCAGGGATCACGGGAACGCCCGCGCGCTGCATCACTTGCTTTGCTTTGCTTTTATCGCTCATCAGCGCCATCGCGGCCACGCTAGGACCGATAAATTTTAGCTTGTGGTGCGAGCAAATTTCGACAAAATTTTGATTTTCGCTGAGAAATCCGTAGCCCGGAAATATCGCGTCGGCTTCGCTGATCTCGGCCGCGCTGATGATAGCCGGGATATTTAGGTAGCTGTCGCTTGAGCGCTCCTTGCCGATGCAGATCGCCACGTCGGCGTATTTGACGTAGAGCGCGTCTTTATCGGCCGTGGAGTAGACCACGACGGCTTCTTTGCCCATTTCCTTTATCGTTCGCAAGGCTCGCAGCGCGATTTCGCCGCGATTTGCGATTAAAATTCTTTTTATTTCCATCAAATTTTCTCCACGCCAAATAGCGGCAAGCCAAACTCGACCGGCTGGCCGTCGGAAACGAGTAGCTCGGTGATCTGACAGTCAAATTCGGCCTCGATCTCGTTCATTATCTTCATAGCTTCTATGATGCCCACGACGTCGCCTTTTCTCACGCGTTGACCTACTTTGACAAACGGCGCCGCGCCAGGGCTTGGAGCAGCGTAGAAAGTACCGACCATAGGCGATTTTATGCTGTCTTTTGGAGAATTAGCAGGAGCTTTGACCTCCGAGCTTACCACGACGTTTACCGGAGTCGGAGTCGGGACGGGAGCCTGGATGACGGGCTTTGGCAGCTCGCAGCAGTCGGCGAATTTTTCAAGCTCGACCTCAAAATCCCCGCTTTTTATCTTTATGCGGTTCATATCCATGTCGTTAAAAAACTCGATCAGCTCTTTTATGTCTTCTTTTTTCATAGAAATTTCTCCTAAATAGTTAAAGTTCAAAACTTCTTATTGTAGCAAAAAAATAATGAATTTATACTCGCAAAGCCGTATTTTGTTTTACACTCGGGGTAAATTTAGGGCGCTCTCGGCTTTACGCGTTTAAAATAGCGAATTTGCGATGTTAGTCTATTTTTTAGCACGCTCGAGAAAATTTATAAACCCAAAAAGCACCAAGCTAAGCACAACCAAAATCACGCTTAAAACGAGCGCGCGACCGTTTTCGCCGTCGTAAACTGCGTTATAAATCGCTAGCGAAACGGTGTCGGTTTTGCCTACGATGTTGCCGCCTAGCATCAGCGTGATGCCAACCTCGCCAAGACCGCGAGCTAGAGCCAAAACGAGCGCCGAAACGACGCTTTTAAATACGTTTGGAATAAGAATAAAAACGGCGATCTCAAAGTGATTTTTACCTAGACTTTGACCCGCTTCGATTAGGCTTTTAGGCAGGCTTTCAAGCGCGCTTTGAACAGGCTTTACAAACAGCGGCAAGCCCGCCAAAAACGAAGCGATAACGAGGGCTGAAAAGCTAAAAACAATCTGTAAATTTAACGCCTTGCCGATCACGCCGTTTCGCCCCAAGACGTAAAGCAACAAAAATCCCGTAGCAATCGGCGGAAAAATGAGCGGAAACATCACGGCCGCTTCTAAGACGGCTTTAAATTTGCCGCGGTAAAACGCCAAAAAATAAGCCGCGCCAAGCCCTAAAAATAGGAGCAGTACGAAAGTAATGGCGAGCGTTTTGGCGCTTAAAAGTAGCGGATGGACGAGCCAGGCAAATTCCTGCAAATCTTTCCTTTTTTCGTTAAATTTTGCTTTTCGTTAGAGTTAAATTTAGCGAGCAAATTTTACGTCAAATTTGAAGGTAATTCGGCTGAGCCAAAAGCCCTCGATTTAAATTATTTTAGCCCGAATTTAGCGAAAATTTCCTTTGAGCGAGAAGTTTTTATCTCGTCTATAAATTTAGCGCACGCCTCGCTACCTTCGCACGCCGGAAGTTTGGCCGCCGAGATGAAAACCGGGCTATAAAGCGCCTCGTCGATATATATCACGCTACCAAACTCGCCCTCTCTAGCCACAGCCTCGGTTGAGTTGATAAAGCCAGCGTCCACTTCGCCGTTCGTGACGTAGGCGACTACTTGCGGTACGCCCGCGACCGGTAGCATCTTAGGCGCTAGATCGGCCTCAAGCCCCGAGTTTTTCAAAAACTCGGTAGTTCTAACGCCATAGATCGCTTTTTTGGCGTCTGGCATCGCGATTTTAGATAGATTTTTTAGCTCAGAGACGTCTTTTATCTGCTTGCCTTTTGGAGTTACCAGCACCAAAGCGCCCTTGCCGATGCGCTCATAGGCCTTTATGTCAAGGTCGGTTTTTTTCAAAAATGCCTCGTCGCCCACGATTGCGGCCATCTTGCCCTCTTTTGCCTGGATAGTGATTTGGCCTAAATTTGCAAACGCACCTTCGATCTGCACGCCGTCTTTTTTGAGATTTTCTATCACTTCGCTAACCGGTTTTTTGTATCCGCCGCCAGCTCCTACGAGCAAATTTTCGCTGCCAAAGGCAACCGCGGCCGCGATAGAAATAAGTAGTAATTTTTTCATAAAATTCTCCTTTGAAATAAAATTTATCAATTTTATGAAATATATCATTATACATTGATAAATTTTGCTGTTTTCGGAGCTTTTTTAAAGAAGTATAGATAAGGATATTTTATATCGACTCTAGTCCGTTTTTAGTTAGGCGGTACATCGCGCTCGCTACGTCGCTTATAAATTCCTTGTCGTGAGAGACGATTATCTGCGTGACGTCAAGGGATTTTAAGATAGCGGCTATCCTTCTTTGCATATCTGCATCAAGCGCGGTCGTAGGCTCATCAAGTAGTAAAATTTTAGGCCTAGCCACCAGTATCCCGGCTAGCGCTACGAGCTTTTTCTCGCCTCCCGAGAGGTTAAAAACGATCTCGTCTTTTAGATGCCAAATTTCAAGCTCACGTAAAATTTTCTCGGCTTTTGCACCGGCCGGCTCTTTGTCCTCGCCGCGGCCAAGTAGCGAAAACATCACGTCATCAAGTACGCTTGGGCAGATGAAACAATCATTGCTTTCCTGAAAAAGATAGCCCACATCGCAGCGAAACGGTTTGTACTCGTCTAAATTTGAAATTTTATGGTGAAAAAGCTCGATATGCCCGCCGCAAGGCGCTTTGAGTCCCGCCATTATCTCGAGCAAGGTGCTTTTACCGCAACCGTTTGGGCCTATGAGCGCGATTTTGTCTTTGTGCGTCGCGTTTAAATTTAGATTTTCAAAAAGCGTTCTTTCGCCTATTTTGGCGCAGATGTTTTTTAGGCTTATCGTGCAGCTCATATCAGGACTCCTAAACTAAAAATATAACAACACGCCGTTAAAGCGATTATAGCGGCGTCTTTCGCGCCTATTTTGAGACCTTTAGCTCCGTAAAGTTTGCCCTCAAATCCCCTACAAACAAAGGTTTTTTCAAGAACGCTCGCCTTATAAAATGCCTCTAAAAAAAGCATAGCGACTAAATTTGCGTAAATTTTGTAGGTAAAAAGCGAGGCTTTAGGCTCAAATCCTCGAACTTTTAAAGTCTTTTTTAGCCTTGTAAATATCGTTTTAAGATCGGCCGTAAATTTGGCGCTAAAATAAAAAATCGCCGTCAGCTTGTCGCCTAAATTTAGCGACGAAATCGCAAGCGCGATACTAAAATAATCGCTCCTATAAAAAGCCAGCCGCCCAAAAAGTATGATCAAATTCGACCTTACAAATATCAGCTTTGCAAGCGCGTATTCTCCGTAAAGAACGAGGCTTAAGACGACTAAGATTATAAAAATATTTAGTTTTAAAACGGATTTTAAAATTTCAAAAAGATTTTTAAAATTTAAAACCGCCAAAAAAAGCACTGGTGCGATGAAAACGGCGTCCGTAGCGCTTGAAAGCGAGACTTTGAAACTAAAAAAAGTAAAGCAAACGAGTAAAACGGATAGGTTCATTTGCCTCTTTTTGCTAGATAAATTCCGCCAAAAAACAGCCCGATTCCCAAAAATGCAAGGATAAATTTAAGCGCGTAAGCCTTAAAATCCTCCTCGCTCTCGTCAAATTTGACCTTTGAGACATCGCTTGACGCGTTATTTTCGGCGCTTTTTGGCTCTTCTTTGTGTGCGGTAAATTTTATCCTTTTTTCGTGCGCCAGTCCGCCGTCGATCAGGATTTCAAATTCATCTGCGGGGATTTTAACTCTAGCAAAGCCCTTTTCGTCGGTTTGCGCGCTTGCGACTCGGGCGCCGTCTTTTATGAAAGATACGGGGCAATTTTTACAAGGAGAATTACCGTAAAAGTAGCTTTTTATCTCGATAAATTCGCCCTCTTGCTTTGCAAAGCCTTTTAGCGAGTGCGCGTTTAGGATGCTTGCAAAAAGCATAATCAAAAATATTTTTAGCAAATCAAAAGATCCTTTTTGACCCTATAAATAAAAGAAAGCGCAAAAAGCGAGATGATCCCCTCAAGCGCCATGAGGGCTAAATTTGAAGTAAAAACAAGCGCGGCTACGGGGGCGAATTCTTTACCGTTTAAAACAAGCGTCAAGGAGAGCAAAACCGAAGAGCAAAGTATAGGCAAAAACCCTATCAAAAACCAGAAAAAGGGCCTGTATCGCTTAAAAGACAGCTTTAAAAGATACGGGCTAATAAGCGCGGGGGGGGCGATGATTAGCAAATTTACGCCAAGCGCGCTCAGGCCGCCGTAACCAAAAAGCAAAGCCTGAAAAAATAGCGCGATAAAAATAGCCAAGACCGCGTTTGCGCCCAAAAACGCTCCCGCAAGGCCGCTTAGCACGAGATGTATCGACGTGACGCCGATGGGCACGTGGATAAAAGACGACATAAAAAACATCGCGCTGACGGCCGCTACTTTGGGTATCTCGCTCGTTTTTAGCTTGTAAATCAAGCTTGAGACCAAAACTACGCAAATGACCGAGCAAGGCACGATGATTTCTGGTTTTAAAACGCCTTCGCTGATGTGCATTTATTTATACTCTTTTGTTTGCACCCAGATGACGGCTCCAAGCTCCACTGGATACTCTTTGCCCTCGTGTTTTATCTTTTGGTCGTCGTCTATCAGAGCGGCAAATCCCCACCAGCCCTCAAGCGGCATCGCAAAGCTAAATTCGCCCTGCTCGTTGGTGTTTACGACCTGAGTTACGTGCGCATCGGACGGAGCTTTTAGCCCTTTGGTATTGTAGTACTCTACCTCGACGGTTACGTTTTTAGCGGGTTTTCCTTTATAATAAACCACGCCTGAAAACAAATTTCCCTTATAAAGCCCGTACGGTCGCGTTAGCGGCACTATCTCGGCTTTTAACCCGGCCGGTTTATCCCAGCCCTCACCGTAGCCGTAGGCATCGACGACGGTTTTTGTTATATGCCTTATAAATTTATCCTCTGCAGGCTCGAAGTAAGGCTTTGGATCCATATAAAACTGATAAATGCCGGGCTCTTTTACGTCGTAGCTAGCCGTAAAATAGCTAAATTTATCCTCTTTTAGCTCTTTTAGGCCTTTTATCGCCTCTTTTTTGCCGTTTACGAAAACGCCCGCCTCGTTTGGAAGGGCTAGGTTCATCATATCGCCCTCAAAAGGATGGGTAAATTTGTAAGTAATCTGCAAATTTGCCTCTTTCTCGTCGTCCACGGTCGAATTTGACGGCACGACCATACCAAAATGCGCATAAGCGCTAACGCCCAAAAGCATAAGCGCCAAAGACTTGATTTTCATTTCTGCTCCTTTTGAAGGTATTTGTTAAATGAAATTGTACCCCCGCAAAGCTTATTATTTATTAAATTTTTGAGATAAATCATATTTAAAGTATAAGAAAAATATTTTGGTATTATTTACATCAGCATAAAATAATAAACAGGGTTTTTAAATTTATTCGGCAGAATTTAATGCCGATATAAGTGCCGGTAGGTTTCGATGAAAATCGCGTTCTTGTAGGCAAAACATAGCAAAGTAGCATTTAGATATGATACCGTCGCGGCTAAAATCCGCTTAGTTTATCTCGAGCCAAAATAATTAATAACAATCTAAGCCCAAAAAAGACAAAATACAATTTAAATATTTTATATATAAAGGAGTAGAGATGAAAAGAGTTTTTGTTTTACTCGTCATTTTGTTTTCTGTTGGATTTTCCAAAGATCTTACTGAATTGGGAAACGAAGCTTACGAGAAAGGCGACTACCAAAAAGCAGCTGAACTTTATCAAAAAGCTTGCGATGGGGGAGAGGCCAATGGTTGCTTAGGCTTAGGAGTTTTATATACAAACGGTCAAGGCGTAAGGCAAAATTACCAAAAAGCAGCTGAACTTTATCAAAAAGCTTGCGATGGGGGAGAGGCTAGGGGTTGCTTAAACTTAGGAATTTTATATAAAAACGGTCAAGGTATAAAACAAAATTACCAAAAAGCAGCTGAACTATATCAAAAAGCTTGTGATGGGGGAGAGGCTTTGGGCTGCAATAGTTTAGGAATTTTATACAAATATGGTCAAGGTGTAAGGCAGAATTTTTCTACCGCAAAAGAGTACTACGGCAAAGCCTGCGATTTAGGGCTTCAACTAGGGTGTGATAATTATAGGGAGCTAAACGAAAAAGGCTACTAGCATTACCCGCCCGGCTGATCCGCGTGCCGACGAACGCAACGTTAATTACTGCTTCCCCGGTAGCTTATTATGACCCATCTGGCTGCACTTGCAGCTTTTCAAGGCAAACTACTAGCGCGGCAAAGTAAGACAATAAGAGGTCTTATAGGTAACGACTCAATCCGCTTAATTTTCTAAGCCGCATTTTCGAGACGAATTTCTATCTCCAAAATGCGGCAAATTTGCAAAGTCAAATTTAAACCCGTAGCGAGCTAAGTAAATTTAGCTCGCTCTAGGCAAATTTAAGCTTTTAATCCAAAAGATTAAAACGCCCAACTAAATTTGGCGTTTATGCCGTTTGATTTTACGTTGCTGCCGTATGCTCCAACGTAGCTAAGGCCGACCCTAAAGTTTCTGGTAAATGCAGCCTCTATACCAAGCTCGGTAGTGGCTAGATCTTTTAGCTTTTCGCCCTCTAGTTTAGTTGCGCTAAGGCCTGTAACGTTCATATGAGCGCTTGGAGTTTTATCGCCTAGGAAGCGGTTGTAGGCTACATCGGCTTTTGCGACTAGGCCTACGCCGTCCATGGTAAATGCGATACTAGGTTTTACGCCCACGCTTGCTACTTGCAAATCTCTATCCTCGTTTCTGATCTGTACCAAAGAATTTGCCACATCGTCGTTTTTAAAGCGGACATAGGTTAGTCCCGCATAAGGCTCCAGACTAAAGCCGTTTTCATAGCTTAGCCCCGTATAGGCGATCTGGGCAAATGCGCTGATAGCGGACGCATCGGCGTCTTTATACTCATAAGCCAAAGGAGTGTATGAGTTAACGACTCTTTTTTCTTGATCAAATTTCGAGTAGATAGCGCCTAGGCTGATTTTGATAGGATCAAGTCCTATATCGCCGTAGATACCGGCATGCGCGTCTTTGCTTTTTACAGCTTTGCTATCACCTAGCTTGTGGTTTGTTTTGCCAAGCCCTACGAATACGCCTGCTTTTGAGCTATCACCCACTAGAAAATCGACGCCCACTAGATTTGTAAATGCGTTCGTGCCTAGTCTGCCGCCGGCGCTATTGTCAGAAGTCACCCTACTTGCGCTGCTAAGCAACCAAAGCTCGACTCCCGTGTCGATATCGGCTCTTTTAGCTCCGTTTTTGTTTTTAATAGAATTTGCTAGCATAAACGAGTCTATAGCGGAGTTGTTTTGCGCTTTAAAGTCTAGATCGTTTGAAAACGCGCCAAAGTATGCCGCCGCTACGCTATGAGTGGCTCCTAGCATGGACGAATAAATAGCGCTGCTAGGATTTGCCTCGACCAATCTAGCAAACGACTTCTCGGCGCTAGTAGAGGCTACCTCCTCCATGCTTTTGCCTTTTTGCAAAGAAAGAGCTAAATTTGAGCCGCTAACAGTTTCTTTAGTGGTTTTAAAGAACGCATAGCTATCTTCGACGTTAGCTAAATTTACGCCCGCAAAGTTTCCACTCGCATTTATGGTTTTCTTTAGAGTCGGATTCGCCACCAAATTTGCAAGCTCGGCGTTTGATAGCATAGCCGCTTTCAATAAAGAGCCCTCTTTAAATGTTAAATTTAGATTATGGGCGCCGTCGTTAACTATAAATGCGCCGCCCGCGTTTATAACGGCGTTAACTTGCGTAGCGTCGCTTGCCTTGGTCGTGCTCACGAAGCCGCTCGCGCTTGGAGTTTGATAGGTAAGAGCGTTTAAAACCTCAAACTCGCCGCCGTTATGGACGTTTATGCTTCTTGAAGAAGAGATTGATTGATTTAAGGCTGAGATTTTACCGCCGTATATATTTACCGCTCCGGTAAAGCTATTATCTCCGACAAGAGTCAAAGCGCCGTCTCCCCTTTTAGTTAGCGAGCCTTCATAGCCCTCCGTCGCTCTTGCAGCTCTAGCCTGCTCTCTCGCAGCTTCAAAGGTCATCTCGGCTTTTTCTTCCGCGCTCAAATTTGACTTGGCGTTAAGAGCCGCTTTTCTAGCCGCCCAAGCCGCAGCGTCGCTATCATCCTCGGTTTTTCTAAATTTGATGGCGACGTCTGAGATGTTATTTGTCCAGATATCGTTTTGATTCATCGTGACGTCGAAGTTTCCTAAGAACTGCCCAGGACCAAACATAGCCTTGCCAAGGTCTAGTATACCCCAACCCCAGACGTTACTAGGTACGCCCTCTCCGTCGCTACCCCAACGCTCTAGCATGCCGCCTGCACCGTGACCGGCTCTTAGCGTCCTTTGTCTAGCCGTAGTTAGCATCGTTTCTCTAATCTGAGGCATGCTCATATACGGATAGCGCTGCATTATGACGCCCAAGGCTCCGCTAACGTGAGGAGCGGCCATAGAAGTACCGCCCGATGATTTATATATAGCTTTGCCGTATGTTGCATTGTCGGTAAGCTCGACGTACGCGGAATAAATCTCTTCGGCCGGTGCGGCGATCGTCCACCACTTCGAGTGTCCGGCGAGGTTAAATTCCTGAATATCCGAGGACGCCTTATGTCCTCTTATGTATTCGTTAGAATCATTAGGATAGCCATCCGCGCCGGTTTGGCCTGTGACGTTGATCCAGTAGTCCTCGGCGTCCGGTCTAAAATAAGGCAATGCCGCGCGAGTGAAAGATTCGGCCATTAGGCTCCTATTTCCTGCCGTAAATACCTGGATAACCCCTCTTTTTACCGATACTTCGTAAGCCGCGTCCAAGAAGCTTTTTTCGCCGCTAGTTACGAATTGATAATAAGCCTTTTTGGCCTCGTTCATATCTTTTAAATTTATATGGTCTTTTGCTGCGGTAGTTTGATTGGCTACCGTCACATCGTAAAACTCAACATCGTATTCTGGTACGGCTCGCCAGCCATAAGTAGGCTTATATCCCAGTGCGCCCACAAAAGACGAATTTACGCGCCTATTAGAACCCCAGCTATTGTTTATCACCTTTGCGCCCGCGTCGGCCAAGGCAGTGTAGCCTTTTAAGAAATAGTTGTAGTCTTGGTTTGGTCCATACGTCATGTTGTCGTTGCCGCCGGTATTTGCGGAGTATAGTTGTGCGCCAAACGCCACGCCGTGCATGCCGCTACCGTCTCTACTAGCTGCCATCGTGCCGCCAACGTGGGTGCCGTGAGCGTCGTTTACGCCCCTTACCCAACTACCGTCGTCGCTAAAAGCTTCGCCTTTTTTAAACACGCCGTTGTCGTTTTTATTAAAATTTCGCTTGCCGTCTTTTACTGGCTGATTTTTATCTATCGGGCCGTTTCCTAGCGCAGCGTCAGGGTATCTCATGCCGTTTTTGCTATAGTTGCCGATAGTTTTTACGACATGAATCCTACCGTCTTGAAACTCGGGATGGCTCAAAAGTACGCCAGAGTCCATGACGCCGATCTTTGTTCCGCTACCGTTAAAGCCTAGAGCGTAAGCCGTGGAGGCGTTCATAGAGACTAGTCCCCAGTCTTTTTTATACTCCGCACTCTCCCAGCTAGAAGTATTTCCGGATACTCCGGCCTCGGTGTAAGCATAAGCTCCGCTTGCGGCTAGTAGCAAGCAGGTGAGCGCCGAAAGAGGCAAATTTGAGCCCTTGTTACTGCGTAAATTTGCAAATTTACGCGACGTGTTTGAATGCATTATATTCCTTTCGTTTAAGAGAATTTAAAATATGTTATTATACTTTGCTTTAATTTAAAGATTAATTATAAAAGATAAGAAAATTTACTAGTAAAATATTCAAACTTGATAAATTTTAGCGCAAAACGGCACTCAAATTTTACGTAAATTTAAATTATGTTATAATCGCTTAAATTTAAAATAAAGGTAAAAAATGGGGCTAAAATCTGACGCCTGGATACGCAAAATGTCACACGAAAAGGCTATGATAGTGCCGTTTGCCGAGGAGCAAGTCGGACGCGGCGTGGTTAGCTACGGAGTGTCCAGCTACGGCTACGATATCCGCGTGGGCGACGAGTTTAAAATCTTTACGAACATCGGCGGCACCGTGGTCGATCCAAAAAATTTCGATGAAAAAAACGTGGTGGACTTTAAAGGAGACGTGTGCATCGTCCCGCCAAACTCGTTTGCCCTAGCGCGCACTATCGAGTACTTTAACATGCCCGATAACGTACTAGCCATCTGCCTAGGCAAAAGCACCTACGCTCGCTGCGGCATCATCGTAAACGTCACGCCTTTTGAGCCCGGATTTAAGGGGCACATCACGATAGAAATTTCAAATACGACGCCGCTGCCGGCTAAAATTTACGCGAACGAAGGTATCGCGCAGGTACTGTTTATCGAGGGCGACGAGCCGTGCGAAGTGACGTATGCGGACAAAAAAGGAAAATATCAGGCGCAAGAAGGCATAACCCTGCCTAGGATTTTGAAGTAAAAGCAAAAATACCGCACCTAAACAAATTTAACGAGCTAAATTTTGAATCAAATTTAAGGCACGGTTTTTGCTCCGGCTGAATAAAATTTAAATAAACAGCGAATCTTTTTCGTCAGACGAGACAAATTTAAAATTTGCGACGTACGGCAAAAACGAGCCGCGAAAGGCAAAAATAAATGTTTAACGGAAAATCCATCCTCATCACCGGCGGCACCGGGTCATTCGGCAAGAAATACACCGAAATTTTACTCTCCAAATTTAAACCAAAAAGGCTAGTCATCTACTCTCGCGACGAGCTAAAACAATACGAGATGGCGCAGGTTTTTAAAGACCCCGCGATGCGATTTTTCATCGGCGACGTGCGCGACGAAAAGCGCCTGATGACCGCGATGAACGGCATCGACTACGTCATCCACGCGGCAGCTATGAAGCACGTACCTATCGCAGAATACAACCCGATGGAGTGCATAAAAACCAATATAGGTGGCGCGCAAAACGTCATCGACGCGGCGCTAGAGTGCGGCGTGAGCAAGGTCATCGCGCTCTCGACTGATAAGGCGTGCAATCCGGTAAATTTATACGGCGCGACCAAGCTTGCTAGCGATAAACTTTTTGTCGCGGCAAACAACATCGCGGGTAGCAAAAAGACGCGCTTTAGCGTCGTTCGCTACGGTAACGTCGTGGGCTCGCGCGGCTCGGTCGTGCCGCTGTTTAAGAGACTGATCGCAGAAGGCGTAAAAGAGCTACCGATCACGCACGCGGATATGACGCGCTTTTGGATCACGCTAGAACAAGGCGTAAATTTCGTACTTAAAAACTTCGAGCGTATGAAGGGCGGCGAAATTTTCATCCCTAAAATCCCATCGATGACGATGATAGAGCTTGCTCGCTCCATGGCGCCACATCTTGGCGTAAAAATAATCGGCATCCGCCCGGGCGAAAAGATGCACGAGGTCATGGTCGGCAAGGACGACGCGCACCTAACCTACGAGTTTGACGACCACTACGTGATCAGTCCGTCGATTAAATTTACGAGCAAGGACGACGACTTTAGCATAAACGCGCTGGGCGAAAAAGGGCATCTCGTGGAGGAAAATTTCGAGTACAGCTCTGATAAAAATAAAATTTGGCTAGATAAAGACGGACTTTTGGAGATGATTGAGGCGAGTAAATAAATTTGACTGAAATTTACAAAATTTGAGCCGAAATCTAAAATTTTATAAAAAAACGAGGCGAAGTATTTTTTGCTTAGACGAGGCAAAATCGAGTGAGACAAGGGAGTTACCATATAGGTAATGACCGCAGGCGAGCGAGATTTTAACGAAGTATAAGCAAAAAAGACGAGCCGCCAAAAAGACAAGCCGAAAAAGGACAAAAATGATACCCTACAGCAGACAACAAATCACCGACTCCGACATCGCCGTCGTCGTGAGCGCCCTAAAAGACGATATCCTAACGGGCGGCGACAAGGTCGGCGAATTTGAGCAGGCGATCGCAAAATACGTCGGCGTAAAGCACGTCGTAGCGATGAACTCGGCGACGTCGGCACTTCACGTCGCATATCTTGCGCTAGGCGTAAGAGAGGGCGACGAGGTGATAACTACGCCCATCACGTTTGCGGCGACGGCAAATGCGGCATTGATGGCTGGAGCTGAGGTTAAATTTGCGCCCGTCAAATTTGATGGAAATATCGACGAAAACGCGCTAACAAACCTCATCACGCCCAAAACCAAAGTCATAACGGCGGTTGATTTCGGCGGCAATCCAGTAAATTTAGACGCCATCTTAAAACTAGCCAAGCAGCGCGGCATAAAGGTGCTTGACGACGCTTCGCACGCGCTAGGCAGCTCTCAAGGCGGCGTAAAAGTCGGCGCAAAAGCGGACGTTAGCATTTTTAGCTTTCACCCCGTTAAGCCGCTAACGACCTTTGAGGGCGGCGCGTTAGCAACAAACGACGACGAGATAGCGCGCCTAGCACGCCTCTACCGCTCGCACGGCATAGCCAAAAAACGTCTCTGGGATAGCGACCAGACCGTGCTTGGCTACAACTACCGCTTGCCCGACGTCGCCTGCGCGCTAGGGCTAAATCAGCTAAAAAGACTAGACGAAACTATCGCGGCGCGCGAGAAAATCGCCAAATTTTACGACGAAAAATTTGAGAAAAACCCGTATTTTAGCACCGTGAGGCTACCCGGCGGCGTCGTTAGTTCGCGCCACCTATACCCTATCTTGCTCTTTCGCCAATTTTGGTGCGCCAAAGAGGACATCTTTGCCGCCCTTCACGAGCGCGGTATCGGCGTGCAGGTACACTACAAGCCGACTTATAAATTTAGCTTTTACCGAGAGCGCTACGGCGATATTTCGGTGCCTAGCGCCGAGGACTTTTACGCCGCCGAGCTTAGCATCCCGTGCCATCAGTGCATGAGTTTAGAGGACGCAAATTTCGTCGCAGACGCGCTTTTTGAGGTTTTAAAGAGCTTTGATACGCCGCAAGGCTGCAGGGTTTAGGGCGGTAAATTTAATGAGAGATAACCAAAATCGCGCCCTTTGCGTCATCCCGGCTCGCGGCGGCAGCAAGCGCATACCGCGCAAAAACGTTAAAGATTTTTTAGGCAAGCCGCTGATAGCTTACAGTATCGAGGCGGCGCTAAATTCGGGCGTTTTTGAGCGCGTCATAGTGAGCACCGACGACGCCGATATAGCGGACGTCGCAGTCAAATTCGGCGCTCAAGTTCCGTTTATGAGGGACGCTGCGCTGAGCGACGACTACGCCACGAGCAGCGACGCCGTAGCGGACGCGGCGAGAAGGCTAGGCGGCGGATACTCTCATGTCTGTTGCCTTTACGCGACCGCGCCCCTCATCACGGGAGAAATTTTACGCGAAGCTTACGGCAAATTTGAGGAAGCCGGGTGTGAGTTTTTATTTTCAGCGACCGCGTTTAGCTTCCCCATCCAACGCGCGATCAGACTAGAGCAAAACGGCGCCGTAAATATGTTTTATTCGCAGTTTGCGCTCACTCGCTCGCAAGATCTAGAGCGAGCTTATCACGACGCAGGCGCGTTTTATTTCGGCAGGCGCGAGGCGTGGCTGGAGAAAAAACCGATCTTTGCGCCGCACTCAAGGGCATTTTTGCTGCCGCGAAATTTGGTCTGCGACATCGACACGCCCGAGGATTTCGAGTTTGCGCAGAAGCTTTACGAGATAAATTACCGCTGAGGAAAAATGCAAAAAGATTACATAAAAGCCAAAATATCGGTAGCTAGAACGCTCATGCAGATCTTTGCGGTTGCGGGGATCTTGCACATCTTTTATCTGGCGGCCAGCTATCGCGGGCTAAACGAGGTTCAGATCCTGTTTTTCGCCGCGGCCGGTGCCGTTTACCTCATCGCTGCCGTATGTTTGACGCTTAGGATTTTAAATTTAGCGGAAAAACTCGATGAATTTTGACAAAATCTCAAACCTAAAAACCCTCATCCGCGCCGATAGTGGCTCGAAAATCGGGCACGGACACGTTAGACGCGACCTTATCTTGGCGCAAAATTTTAAAGACGTTAGCTTTGCTTGTATTGATCTGCCGGGTAGCCTAGCGAGCGAGATACCCTACCCCGTTTTTACGCTAAAAAGCGCGGATGTAAATGAGCTGGTAAATTTGATAAAAGAGCATAAATTTGAGCTTCTGGTGATCGATCATTACGGCATTAGCGCGGCGGACGAAAAGCTAATCAAAGAGCAAACGAGCGTCCAAATTTTAAGCTTTGACGACAACTACAAAGAGCACTTTTGTGACTACTTGCTAAACGTAAATATCTACGCCCAGCCCCAAAAATACGCAAATCTAGTGCCGAAAGGCTGCGAGCTAATATTTTCGCCGCTAGTTAGGAGCGAGTTTTATGGCGAAGCAAAAATCAAACGCGAGAAAAAATTTAATTACCTCATCGTGCTAGGTGGCACTGACGCGCTAAATTTAACGGCTAAAATCGCCTCAAATTTGCTCGCTAAAAACAAAAAAGTGGCCGTCATTACGACGAGCGCGAACGTAAATTTATCAAATTTGCAAATTTTAGCGGATAGCGAGCCAAATTTTAGCCTTTTTATAAACTCAAACGAGGTCGCGCGACTGATGAACGAGAGCGAAATTTTGGTGATTTCGGCCAGCTCGCTCGTAAACGAAGCGCTGGTTTTGGGCGCTAAATTTAAAGCCGTGCGCGTCGCGGACAATCAAAACGAGATGGCGCAGTGGCTAGCGGCAAACAGGCGCGAGATCTACGAGTCGGACGAGATATGCTTGAACTTATAAATTTTACCGACCTAACGGACGAGCAAATTTTGATGATTTTGCGCTGGCGAAACGACGAGCGAGTCGCAAAATATATGAAAAACAAAAGCGTGAGCGAGCAAGAACACAGAAAATTTATCGCAAATTTGAAAAACGACGAAACGAAAAGATATTTTTTAGTAAAAGAGGATAGCGACTACATCGGCGTGATCGATTTCGTAGGTATCGCGGCGGACTCGTGCGAATTTGGCATTTACGCAAATCCAGAGCTAAAAGGCAAAGGCAAAATCCTAATGCAAACAATCGTAGAATACGCCGCCAAAACGCTTAAAGTCGGCGAACTAAAATCATGCGCCTACAACGAAAACGAAAAAGCGATCACGCTATACCGAAAATTCGGCTTTGAAATTTACGGGCGCGACGAGCGAATGAGCTATATGTCGTTATCTTTACGCAAACTTGATATAATGGCTAAAAGTTAGGAAAATTTATGAAAATAGCAAATTTCGACACGGACGAAAAGGTATTTATCATCGCCGAGCTCTCGGCAAATCACTCTGGCAGCCTGCAAACGGCGCTTGACACGATAAAAGCCGCCAAGCGCGCGGGCGCGGATGCTATAAAGCTGCAAACATACACTCCTGATAGCCTCACGCTAGATTCGCGCGACGAGGACTTCATGATAAAAGGCGGGCTGTGGGACGGGGCAAATTTATACGAGCTATACGGGAAAGCTCTGACGCCGCGAGAGTGGCACGAGCGGCTTTTTGCAGCGGCGCGGGACGAAGGACTCATCTGCTTTTCTAGCCCGTTTTGCAACGACGATGCGGACTTTTTAGAGAAATTTGACCCGCCCGCTTACAAGATAGCGAGCTTTGAGGTTACGGACTATGATTTCGTGCGGTACGTCGCGCTTAAGGGCAAACCGATCATCATCTCCACCGGCATCGCAACCGAGCAAGAAATCGCCGACGTCGTGCAAATTTGCAAAGATGCGGGAAACGAGCGGATCGCGCTTTTAAAATGCACGTCTAGCTACCCTGCTCCGCTTGATGGGATGAATCTACGCACGATCGCCGATATGAAACGCAAATTTGGCGTAGAGGTCGGCTTTTCAGACCATACGCTAGGTATCGTAGCGCCAGTTGTCGCCGTGAGTCTGGGCGCTCGCGTCATAGAAAAGCACTTTATCCTAGATAAAAGCGTTCGCAGCGTCGATGAGGCCTTTAGCCTGGACGAGCGGGAATTTTGCGAAATGGTAAAAGCCGTGCGAGACGCCGAAGCGCTGCTTGGCAAAGTAAACTACGAACTAGACAACAAGGCCGTGCAAAATCGCCGCTTTTCCAGATCGCTTTACGCCTGCGCGGATATCAAAGAGGGCGAAATCTTTAGCGAAAAAAACGTAAAAAGCGTACGCCCGGGATACGGCCTGCACCCTAAATTTTTACCGGGGCTACTGGGTAAAAAAGCAAAAAGAGATATAAAATTTAGCGAGAGAATCACAAGGGAGGATATATAATGGCTAAGAAAAAAGAGGACGAGTACCTAAAACTAAATAGCTTGCAAAAAAAGGGCGCGCCCGAGAATCAAACAAGTAGCAAAGGCGATAAAAATATCGATGAAACCGTCACAAATATTGCAAATCCTATTTTCAAAAAAAATCTTCAAGCGCTTTTTCAACAGGACGAAATTTTGGCCGCGCGCCTTTGGGGCATGAAAGAGACCGAAAAATACGACGTTTTTATAGGAAAAGATCCGATAGATATAAACATCATCGATAATAAAACCCTAAAATACGTCTACGAAAGCCCAGCTAAAGATGTTCTACGCATCCTAGAGTCGACCGAAAAAGAGTATAAAAGATATCCTATTATGTACTTTTACGGTCTTGGCAACGGTATTTTTTATAAAGCCTTGCTAAAAAACGAAACGCATCAAAAAGTCATAGTCGTAGAGCCCGAGATAGAGATTATTTATATAGCATTAAATTTAATCGACTTATCGGATGAACTGATTAGCGAAAGGCTAGTTTTATTTTTCTCAGAATTTGCGACATACTCGCAGTTTTATTTTGCGGTATCGAGCCAACTTTTCTCTTCATACGCAAAAACTTATAACCTACACATCCACACGCCGTTTTATGAAAATTTCCATGAAGATATCGTGAGAATAAACAAAGACTTCACCAAGGCTATATCCCAAATGGTCGTCGCTCACGGCAATAGCATAGACGATACTCTAATAGGTATAAAACACCACATAGAGCATATTCCGGAGATGGTTACAAACTATTGCTATACGGATCTGATCAAAAAAAGACACGGACTCATGGATACGGCAATCATCGTATCCACCGGACCGAGCCTAGATAAGCAGCTAGAAACTCTTAAAAAATTTGCGCCGTATTTTACCGTTATCAGCCTTGACGCGTCGTATCCTATTTTATTAAAGCACGGTATAAAACCGGACTACGTAACCTCAATCGAGCGCGTAGAGGCTACGTCCAGCTTTTTTAAAAACAAAAATAAAAAAATAGACGAAGATATTTACTTTATAGTAGCGTCGCTAACGCATAAACAAACGGTAGATAATATTTTACCGCGCCGCCTAACTCTTACGATGAGGCCGCAACAAAGCGAAATGGCGTTTAATATGCCAAAATACGGCTATCTCGGCATCGGCCACTCTACGGCAAACCAGGCTTATCAGTTAGCTTACACCCTCGGACATAAAAATATTATTTTAATAGGTCAAGATTTAGCCTTTGCCCCGGACGGCAAATCTCACGCCAGCGGGCATGCATTTGCTCAGGCTGATGAGTACCTATACGTAGAAGCTTACGGCGGAGAAGGCGAAGTAAGAACGACCTATATATGGGACAAATTTAAAAATCAGTTTGAAAAAGATATAGAGCAGGCTAAAAACGAGCAAATCACTACCTATAACTGCACGGAAGGCGGCGCCAGAATACAAGGAAGCACCGAAAGACCGTTTTTGGAAACCGCAGAAGAGCTTAGCAAAGATAAAAAAGTAAAAAAACTACCGCACATAGAAAAAAACAGCGAAAAAACGGCAAACAAAGACCTGCTCAAAGCCTACAAATTTATCGTAAAAAAAGTACAAACTCAAAATAAAGTAAAACAAAGAATAGAAAAAACATTCCTAGAACTAGTTCCCAAGATCGATAAGATAATGAAGATCAAAGATGAAGGCAAAGTGGACGAAAGCCTATTTGATCCGCTAGTAAAAATTATCGACAAAATAGATAAGCTAAAAAATTACATTAGCGGACAAAATCTAAAAAAATATATAGAAAATGTCTTGCAAATCGCCGTATATCATCAAGAACTAGAGCTAGCCAAAATTTCGGTCGCACCCAGCGATACTAAAATGGAAAAAGTAAACAAGCTACTCGAATGGGCCGAGATGCACAAATACTGGATGTTTTCGGCTGCAGGCGGCATAAATGCGGATATGGAAGTAACCAAAAAAGCGTCCGAAAATTTAGTCAAAGAGCTAAAGAAGCGAGGACTAATAGAAACAAGCGAAATCGGAGAGGTGAAAGAGGAATTTAAGCTAAGCATTTAAATTTCGATTTTTCTTTATTTTTAGCCTTTATTTGCTAAAATCACGCAAATTTAACTAAATCGGACGAAAGATTGTTTTCAAATATTTATACGTATAGGTTTTTTATCGTAAATTCGGTCAAAAACGAGTTTATAACCAAATTCGCAAAAAGCAAGCTGGGCGTAGCGTGGGCGATACTCCACCCGCTAGCCCAGGTGCTCATCTACGCGACCATACTCTCCTCGGTACTCTCAGCCAAGCTGCCTGGCATCGATAGCAAATACGCCTACGCGATCTACCTAATGAGCGGGATGCTTTGCTGGATGCTTTTTAGCGAGATTTTTTCGCGCTGCATCGGTATTTTTACCGACAATGCCAACATAATCAAAAAAATGTCCTTCCCTAAAATCGTCCTTCCGGCTACCGTAGTTTTAAGCTCGGCGATAAACAATCTTATTTTATTCGCCGCAATAGCAGTCGTATTTGCGTTTTTGGGGCATTTTGCGGGCGTAAATTTGATCTTTTTGCCGATCTTTTCCCTCGTTACGGTGATGCTAGCCGTCGGATTTGGGCTGTTTTTCGGCGTGATAAACGTCTTTATGCGCGACGTAGGCCAGATCATCGCCATCGTATTGCAGTTTTTATTTTGGCTAACGCCCATCGTTTATATGACGAGCATTTTACCGTCAAATTTGCAAGAGCTAATCTACATAAATCCGCTTGTGGGCGTAGTTAGCGGCTATCACGATATTTTGATTTACGACAAGATACCCGATTTTTCGCTTTTGATTTATCCGGCCTTTATCGGCGCGGCAAGCCTTGGGGCTGCGTTTTTCGTTTATAAACGAGCCGAAGAAGAGATGGCGGACGTTTTATGATTTTATCGGTTCAAAATATCTGTAAAACTTACTTGGATTACGAGAGCAACTTTAAGCGATTTGCCTCGTGGTTTAGCAAAAATAAAAAAAATAAAGAAGAAAAAAACGTAAAAACCGTACTAAAAGACGTAAGCTTTGATGTGGGAGCCGGCGAAGTAGTCGGACTAATCGGTCAAAACGGAGCGGGCAAGAGCACCCTTTTAAAAATCATCTCGCGCACGCTAAAGCCCTCAAGCGGCCGCGTAACGAGCGGGGCTAAAATTTCGTCCATCTTGGAGCTAGGCATGGGCTTTCACGGCGACCTAACGGGTAGGCAGAATGCCTATCAGTCCTGCTCTCTCATGGGCTACTCAAAAGAGCAGATCGACGAAATAATAACCTACATCGAAGACTTTGCCGAAATAGGCGAGTATTTTGATTATCCAGTGCGAATTTACAGTAGCGGCATGCAGATGCGCCTTGCTTTTTCGGTCGTCACGGCAAATCGCCCCGATATACTTATCATCGACGAGGCGCTATCGGTCGGCGATGTGTATTTCCAGCATAAAAGCTTTGATAAGATAAAAGAATTTAAAAGCCTAGGCACGACGCTCATCATCGTTTCGCACGATAGCGGTGCGATAAAATCGATCTGCGACCGAGTAATCTTGCTAGAAAAAGGGCAAATTTTAAAAGACGGAGAGCCTGAAGCCGTACTTGATTATTACAACGCCCTAATCTCAAAAAAACAAGACGTGCAAATCTCGCAAATAACCCTGCAAAACGGCAAAATCGCAACCATATCGGGCAACAAAAAAGCCTGCATAAAAAACGTGGAAATTTTAGACGCCGCAGGCAAAAAGATACAAAATTTGGAAGTCGGCAAAAAAATCAAGCTAAAAGTAACGGTGCAAGCAAACGAAAATTTGCCCTCGCTAGTGCTAGGCTATCAGATCAAAAATCGCTTCTCGCAGGTCGTCTACGGCACCAACACTTACCACCTAAAACAAGCTTTAAAAAATCTCAAAAAAGGCGAGGAGTACGACTTTAGTTTTGAATTTGACGCAAATTTGGGCGTCGGGTCGTTTTCTGTAACGATAGCGCTGCACGATAGCGACAACCATCTGCAAAACAACTACGAATGGCGCGACAACGCGATCATTTTTAACGTCGTAAATTTTAGCAAGCCCGATTTCGTCGGCCTTGCGTATCTTGAACCGAGTTTGGAAATAAAGAGAATAAATGGATAAATTTTATAAAAGTTTCGAGGATAAATTTAGGGGAGACAAGAGCGAGATCAAAAAACGCCTGCTTGCTTATGAGCCGTTTTTGCAAATTTTAAAGCAACAAGACGAAAAGCCGGCGGCGGTCGATCTGGGCTGCGGCAGAGGCGAGTGGCTTGAAATTTTAAAGCAAAACGGCTTTGCCGCGCGCGGTTGCGACGTTAGCGACGAGATGATAAAAGAGTGCGAGAAAAACGATCTTGAAGCCAAAGAACAAGGAGCGATAGAATTTTTAGGCCAGTTGCAGGATTCGAGCCTATCGCTCGTTAGCGCCTTTCAGCTTGTGGAGCACATGGAGTTTAGCGAGCTTTGCAAGCTAATAAAGCAAGCGCGCCGAGTTCTCAAAGACGGCGGTATCTTGCTACTAGAAACGCCTAACCCAGAAAATTTACGCGTCGCTACGCTAACTTTCTATCTAGACGTTACGCACGTTAAGCCTATCCCACCGATGCTGCTTGAGTATCTGTGCGAATTTGAAGGCTTTAGCGATACTTTTATGATGAGGCTCAACTCAAATTTGAGCTTTAGCGAGGATTTGCAAAATCAAAACGTCACATTAAGAGACGTTTTAAGCAGCGTCGGGCTTGATTACGCAGTTTTGGGGCTTAAAAACGGCGACGAAAAAACGCGCGAAGCATTTTTAAACGCGGCTAAAAGCGGCTATAGTTTTGAAGAGTTAGCCGATAGATTCGACGTAGCGGCGTTTGAAAATAAAACTCAGATGCTTGAGCTAAAAAACGACGTCTGGAAGGAGTCTTTGGAGACAAAAGAGGCTCTTTGGAAAAGCTCGCTTGAGCTGTTGGAAAGCAAAAATCAAATCGCAAATTTGCAAAACGAAAATGCGCACCTACACGAAGATTTAGAAAATCTACTGGGCAAATATCTCGCGCTAAACCACAAAGTCTACGTCCTAGAAAACGAGGCTCCCGTTATCAAAAACGATATCGAGCATCTTAAAATTTTCGTCGCCAAATTTAAAAAAGTCGCAAAGCCGCTTATTTGGGTATATAAGTTTTTGAGATTTTGTAAAAATTTAGCTAAAGAAAATCTCAAAAAAGCGCTTAAATTCGGTATAAATTTGACGGAGAGAGCGGCAAATAGCCATCCTAAATTTAAGAAAAACCTCAAGATATTTTTAAACAAATTTCCGGCTCTTAGAGCGAGAATCTTTAGCCTAAAAGGTCAGGTTAGAGACGATATCTACGTCTCGCAAGAGGGGGTTTTTGAGCCGAGCGTTTTTGCTTTAAGGCACTCAAGAGAGTACGAGCGAAATTTGGAGCTAAAAAACCTTAAATTTAACGAAAACTTTAGCGAGCTAACCGTCATCGGCAGCATCAGCGGACACTATAGTTTAGCCTCGATAAACAGAAACATCGTATTTAGGCTGCTCGGTAAGGTAAAAAACGTCTTTGTGATCTGCTATCACGAGAACTATTTCGATAAAATCGAAGACATCGCGATAACCAAAGACGAGTACGAAACGCTAAGAAGCATAGTGCCCGATAAAAACGCGCACCCAAAAAGAAGCGACGACAAGGTCGCGATCTACCACCACTACCCGCTGATAGAAGACGTTAGGGAGGGTTACGGCTTTGAGATCGCGGTATTTTTCTGGGAGGAGTCGCGCATCCCGCCTAGGACGATAGAAATTTTAAACTCCAAGTATAAAGGCATTTTAGTTTCGACCTTTTTCATCAAAAAAATTCTCATCGACAACGGTTGCTATACGCCCGTAAAAGTAGCCGACATCCCGCTAAAAATGCCGCCCGAGCCAAGCGTTTTGCAAGAAAATAGCGAACAAAAGCGCGAGATAAAGCTTTTTCACATCTCGTCGTGCCTACCTAGAAAGGGTGCCGACGTGCTACTGCGAGCCTTTAACGAAGCCTGCAAAAAAGCTAAATTCGAGCTAAGCCTAACGATAAAAAGCTTCCCTAATCCGCACAACAGCGTAACCGAGCAAATCGAGCTTTTAGTCGATAAAAAATACCGAAGCAAAATCCGCGTGATACTAAACGAAGATCTAACCGCGCTTGACGTGGCAAATCTCTACGAGCAGTGCGATATCGTCGTGCTACCGACGCGCGGCGAGGGGCTAAATATGCCGGCAATCGAAGGCGTACACTATAAAAAGCCGGTTATCTCCACCGACTATAGCGGCCAGTGCGAGTTTTTGGATGGCAGCTGCGAGTTTATCGGATACAAATTTGCACCGGCCGTTACGCATTTTAATCTAAATTATTCATTTTGGGCGGAGCCTAGCGTCAAGGATCTAAGCGAAAAGATCCTCAAAGTAGCCGAGCAAATTTTACAAAACCGTGCGCCAAACATAGAACCGCTAAAACAGAAGGTAGATGAAATGATGTTTGGCGAGAAAAATGCGCTAAATTTCATCTCGAGCATCTCGCATCTAAAATCCTTTAAAAACAAGCCCGTAGAGCTAAAAATAGCCTACTTTTCGACATATAACGCCGTTTGCGGCATAGCCGAATACTCAAAATACCTAACGGACGAGCTTGCGCGGGCGGGCGCAGATTCGCAAATTTACACTTGGAGCGAGCAAAAGCGCGCCGATGGGTCAAATTTAACCCAAGAAAACGACAATATAAAAGTCTTTGAAATAGAGCGCGAAAAACTACTATCGGGGCTTGAGACGGATGCGAATATAATTTGGCTACAACATCATTTTACCTTTTTCGAGATAGACGAAAAGCTAAAATCAGACGTCCTTGCTCTAAAATCTCAGGGAAAAATTTGCTTTATCACGCTTCATAGTACGAAGCAAATCCTAAACTACCCGCGCCAAACTCAGCAAAACTGGCACGACACGCTTTACGAATTCGACCGAGTATTCGTCCATAGTACCGACGATCTAAATACGCTTAGGCTGCTTGGACTTATCGATAATGTCACGCTAGTACCGCATGGAACGCAAAATTTAACGAGTACTCAAATCAAATGCAAAGAAGCGGACGGCAAATTTATTGTAGGATTTTTAGGACTGCTATTTGCGCATAAAAACCTACCTGTGCTACTAGAAGCTTTTGCGAAATTCAGTCAAAATATAGACGCAAAACTAGTCATAATCAGTCCGGTCGCAAGCGCGGACGGCGAGGCGGAACTACAAAGATGCCGTAAGCTTTGCGAAAAGCTAAATTTGAGTGAAAAAATAGAGTGGCATACGAGCTTTTTACCGATAGAAACTGTAAACGAAAAACTAAGTTGTTGCGATGCGATCGTATTGCCGTACGGACAGACCGATGAGGGTAGTAGCGCAGCAGCCAGAGTCTCTCTAAGTCTTTGTAAAAACGTTATAGTTACGCCGTCAAGAATCTTTAGCGAGATGCAAAATATCACGATAGCGGCGGACGGTTTTAGCGACGAGGATATCCTAGAACAACTCGAAAAAGTAAAAAATAATGAAATAGATGGTAAAATTTATGATAAGCGCATAAAATGGCTAGAAGAAAATAGCTGGCAAAACATCGCCGCTCTTTATTTAAGAATCTTTAAAGCCATAAATACTGATCATAATTTTATGCGACATTTAAAAAACGGAGAAGAATAATGAAAAAAGCTATAATCACGGGCGTCGGAGGCCAAGACGGCGCGTATCTGGCTAGATATCTGATCGATCTGGGATATGAGATCTACGGTGGTTACAGACGAGCGGTGAGCCCGAATTTTTGGAGATTAAACGAGCTAGGTCTTTTAAACGAGCCGAATTTTCATCTAGTCGAGTTTGAGCTAACCGATCCGTTTAATATCCTAAGCGTCGTCAATGAAATAAGACCCGAGGAAATCTACAACCTAGCCGCCCAAAGCTTTGTAGGCGTTAGTTTTAAAGAGCCTTTTCACACTGCAAACGCTACTGGCATCGGCGCGCTAAATATACTAGAAGCAATCAAAGCGGTAGATAAAAGTATCAAATTTTACCAAGCTAGCACATCAGAGATGTTCGGCAAAGTCCAAGCCGTCCCGCAAAGCGAAACGACGCCGTTTTATCCGCGTTCGCCTTACGGAGTGGCAAAGCTTTATGCACACTTTATCACGGTAAACTATCAAGAAAGCTACGATATTTTCGCCTCAAGCGGCATTTTATTTAACCACGAAAGTCCACTAAGAGGACTTGAGTTCGTCACGAGAAAAATCACGAATACGGCCGCAAAAATCGCCCTAAAAAAGGCTAAAACTTTGGAGCTAGGCAACCTAGACGCAAAGCGTGACTGGGGCTACGCTAAAGAATACGTCGAAGGCATGCACGCGATGTTACAAGCGCCAACTCCGGATACCTTCGTGCTCGCTACCGGCGTAACGACCACGGTTAGGGATTTTGTGAAGCTTAGCTTTGAAGCGCTAGATGTCGGAATAAAATTTGAGGGCGAAGGCATAAACGAAGTCGGGCTAAACGATAAGGGCGACGTAATCGTAAAGATAAATCCGGCATTTTTTAGACCCGCGGAGGTCGATCTACTAATAGGCGACGCCTCAAAAGCCAAGCAAAAGCTCGGTTGGAGCGCAAAGACTGATCTAAAGGGACTTTGCGATATGATGATAAAAGCCGATCTAAGACGCATCGAGGCGGGATTTGAGTTCTAAGCGAGTTTTTATCACGGGGATTGAGGGTTTTACGGGTCGCTATCTGGAGCGATACCTTTGTGCGCTCGGCTACGAGGTCTCAGGCGGCGCCCTGAGACCTAGCGCGCCTAATCATACGCGCCTTGATCTGCTTGATAAAGACAGCATAAAAGCCGCCCTTAGCGTTAAATTTGACTACATCATCCACCTGGCGGCTGTATCTTTTGCCATGGCCGATCCCGCCGAGATAAAAAACGCAAATAAAATCGGTACCATAAATTTGCTAGAGGCGCTAGGTTCCGTTAAATTTGAAAAGGCGATCTTTGCAAGCTCAGCTAGCGTCTATGGCGGAGGAGATATGCCCATGTGTGAAAACTCTGCGCTAAATCCGCAAAGCATATATGCCGAAAGTAAAATTTTTATGGAGGAGCAGATAGCTAAAAGCGGACTGCCTTTTATCATCGCGCGCCCATTTAACTACACAGGTACTGGACAAAGCGAAAATTTCCTCATACCAAAAATAGTACGACATTTTAAAGATAGAGCTCATACAATAAAACTTGGAAATTTGACGCCAAAGCGCGAATATAACGACATAAACGACGTCGTGAGAATATACGAGCAACTACTAAAACTCGAAGCTAACGATGAAATTTTTAACATTGGCTCTGGTAAGGCTTATAGTATTGAGCAAATTTTACAAATTTTACGCTGCCTAAGCGGACACGATATAGCTGTGCAAAGCGATCCCCGATTTGTCAGAGCAAACGATCCCGCCCTACTCGTCTGCGATACGGCAAAGCTGCTAAGCTACGACATAGCTCCTTGCGACGGAGATATAAATAATCTACTATATTCTATGCTTTAGATCTTAATATACTTTGGTGCCATTTACCAAAATCTGACATTACAATTATTCTATCTATTTTTATATAAAAACCTTGAGCGACTTGATTTTAGACATTAAGATATCAAAGTTGGCTCATAGACGGCCAAAATTGCAAATTTTGACTACTTTTTTATGCCAGTTTTAGCTTGGAGATCTATACTAAAGTCATAAACTTGATACTAAATAGAAAAATGCGAAATCGCAAACATTATATATCACTAAAAATTGATTTTTATATAAAATTAAATTTGCAAAAAAGAGGTTCGGCAGGTAAAAACCTGCCGAAAAGAAGGAGAAATCAGAATGCGTTAATAGTAACTTCACCAGCATTAACTGTTGTGTTAAGGTTGGCAATATTTACGCCCGATAGCTTAACGATAGTGTCGCCTGCGCCAAAGTCAGTATCGCCACCAGTAGCATTGTACACCAAATACGTATCATTTAGATACGAATAAGCATATATCTTACCGGCTTGGTTGTTAGGACCATCAAAGAATCCGCCAAGTTTAGCTGCAAGAGCAAAGTTATCTTGCGCGTTTCCGTTGGCATTTAGAGTTACTTTTTCTATAGCAGTGGTACCGCCGGCAAATTTGATCTTATCGCCTACATTGATCTTATCTATTGTCACAAGTCTAGTGTGAGACTCGTTGGCACTATCAAAACCTGCACCTATAACCGAAGTACTAACATCGAATGTATCATTGCCCGAACCGCTTTTGATGGTTATATTTTGACCTTTTGGATCTGCGTCGGCATGACCTGGGGTTAGGAAAGTTCCAGTTTTAATGGTATTCTCGCCCTCGCCTGCATCGATTGAAATTTTTGCAGCTTTTTGACCACCCGCTAGAGTAATAGTATCGTCTCCGTCGGTAGCTTTTATGTCCTCTATAACTTTACTTGCAGTATTTGTTATGGTACCTTTCTCTACATTTTTTAAGCCGCTAAAGTCAATTTTTGTTAGCTTTTCAGCATTGGTATCGTCAAACGTGTACTCGTCGGTAGCGTCTGTACCCATATCGCCCGAGATAGTAGCTGTTTTTAGATCATTACCGTCAACTCTTTCAGAACCATTAACAAGCGAGAATTTTGTAGCAGCAGTTACAACCAACTTATCAGCCTGAGCAGACGTAGTAATATTGGCAACGAAATCTTTTGAATTAATATCTTGCTTCATAGTGATTTTAACATCTGTTGAAAGTGGAGTTTGAGTAGAACCCTTATAGACTACAGTATCTGCTACGATACTGGCAAACTTATTTGCACCTATAGTTTTACTTAGGTCTACCGTTACGCTATCAGCACTTACGGGTCCTGTGTTGCCAAGATCAACGATGCCCTTTGTGTTTCCAGCGTCGATGTTTATACTCGTGCTTTCTTTTACTTTTATCTTGCCATCTATAACGGCAGCGCTTTTTAGATCTAGAGTACCGACTTTAACGTCTTTTAATACGTCTTTTAGCGTAATATTTACGTTTTTGACGTAGTTGCCGTTTATATCTCCTATCCCGACCGCGCTAGTCTCGTTTTGGCCCTTGATATTAGTTAAGCTGATATTTACGTTCTCTGCTTTTATATTCGCGATAGATACTTTGCCTGTTACGTCTTTAGCTGTAAAGTTTACGTCATTTTTAACGTCTATGCCGTTACCACTACTTATTTCGACATTAAACCTAGAATCACTAATATCAAATGTAGCGCCACTATTCTTAGATTTGATTTCGTCTGCTATTTTGACGTTACCGATCTTATTAGCTACGAAAGTTATCTCGCCGCCTACATCAAATTTATTTACTTCGATATCGTTTGTGACATTTTTAAAATTAAAATTTGCACCGGCATTTGTCGTCTTTTTCGTAGTTACGTCTCCTACCTTTAAGGCCGTTACGTGGCTTGAGCCTTGATAAACGGTAACAAGATCATTTACGTTTAGTTTTACGCCGTTTTCAGAATCTATCGAGCCAAGATTGTGAAGCTCGACTAGGCTTGCTACAGGCATATTAGCTAGCCCTTTTACGTTGATCTCAGATATGTATTTTAGTCCATTGTTCAAAACGTCAAGAGCACCCAAGGTAGCTATGTTTAGCGTTTTCACTCTCGCGTCCTCGTGGATATCGAAAGTAAATTTCTTAGGATTGTTATTGGTTAGATTTATGGTCTTCAACTCATGAATATTTCTTAGAGAAAGGCCTGAATTTTCAACCATATTTACATTCACGTTGATTGTAGTAGCCTTTGGCGCCTCAATAACGCTGGCTGCATTATCAGTAAGGTTACCATTTACAGTTTTAACCGATTTATCTAAATTTACAGTAAGATTTTTGGACTCAGAAACCCTTACTTTACCGATTAAATCTTGAGGCGTAGTCACGTTATCTATCGCATAATTTATAGTGTCAACAAATTTGTCGTTTATATGCAGTATACCGTGGCCGTTTCCTGCACTGGCCGCTTTTGCATCCACTTTGTCTGTTAAATTTACAGTCGTTATACTAGAACTTGTAACAACTAACGTTTGATCAAGCTGGCCCACTTTTAGGCTCTTAACATCAGTTTGTCCAGTCAAGTCTAGAGCGCTCACGTTATCATTTTTATCAAAGATTTCGATATTATCAACGCCTTTTAATTTAATTTGCTTTAATGCGTCCACTTTTTCTATCTGAAGAGTATCATTGCCGGCACCCATGTCTATAGAAACAGAGTTGGACTCAAGTTTTCCTACTTTTATCGTATCATTGCCGTTACCGCTTTTGATACTAGTGTAGTGAGCAGACTCGGTTAAATCAGCCGTCAAATTTCCAATAAGCGCCGATGCATCAAGGCTATTGACAAAGTCTTTAAATGGAGCATCTGGGTTTTTATCTTTGGTGGATATAGTTAAATCCGCCTCGCCTTTTACCGTGATAAATTTATTTTCCACCTCTTTTATATAACTAGCGTTTTCTCTAGTCGTAATGTTTAAAGTCTCGATACCGTTAAATTTGACCTTAAGAGAGTTTTTGTGGCTGTCGGCTTCCGTATCTGGAGTAACCCTGCCCACATTGTTTAGGATTAAATTTTGCGCGTCATTATTGCCTTTTACTAGATCAGTGTTATAGGCGATACCAACTTCGGTTGAATCTTTTTGATCTATTACCGTTAGATCGACTATATTAGATAGATTTGTTACTCTAACGCCGTTTGCACCATGAGTAGACACGGACTGCAAGCCCTCTACCTTATCTGCATTAAATACTCTTTGGCTATTTGAAGTATTGACTAAATTTAGTCCCTCAATATTTTTAGCATATCCGGTTGTAAAGCCAGTGAAACTATCGTCGATTTTAACATTCAACATATCATTGCCGGCCCCGCCGTCTATCTTGTCTTCAACGCCAAGGGTATTTTTATCAGCAAATGAGCTAACGACCGCGCTATATATATCCACGCCTGCACTTCCGGTTAGTGTTTCAGCCGTGTTGTTTAGCGTATGCACGGTAGCATTTGCCAAGGCATCGATTTTAGCCTTCTGTTCATCCAAATTTGTAGCCGTGGTCGTTCTAATAATTTCTTGGAATATTCCATAATCATAGTTGCCTGAACTATCGGTTTGAATGTTTGGTATTTTTTCAGCCATGTAAGCAGATATAGCAGTCTTGTTTTCAAAAATCTTAGCCGCCACAGGATCTGCCGCTTTTGCGATGTCGGAAGTTGCAACTTCAAATAATTTAACTAGAGTTTCGCCTCTACTGTGACCTAGCTGAAGGTGCAAAACCCACGAATCGATACCGTTTGGATCTTGAGTATAGTCTTTGCCCAGGATGTTTTTATATATTGTTTCGATGTAGCCTCTATCGCTATCTATCGTATTTCCATAGTATGCCAAAGCCGCAGGGGACTCTAGCATTAGCTGGGCTAGCTGAGCTTGGGTTTTATTGGCTCCCGCCGCCACCCATGCGTTAAAGCCCGCGCCTTCAGGGGCACGATTAAATAACGCTACGTAAAGCTGTGCAACTTGTGCTTGTGTTACTGCCATTAAGGACTCCTTTTTAGTGTGTTTCTTGAGTTTTTGGGTATCTTTACAGAATACTATTGCTAATTATAGCATAAAAATACCGGAAAAGAGAAAATGGATAGATAAATTTAAAAATTCAAATGAAGAAAAAGTGTAAAAATTTTATAAAGATTAACCTGCAGTTAAATTTAACTGCAGGTTATACTGCATTAAAGCCGGCTTAGATCGTGAATGTTCCGCTATCCAAGAACGGATTTAGGTCTTCGATATTTTGGCCCGCTAGTTTTACTAGATTATCGCTAGCCGTAAGAGCCGAACTTCCACCATCAGTATCTTTTACTAAGTATGTATCATTTTTATAAGTAAATGCCCATACCTTATTAGCTACAGTAGCAGCAGCATCGGTCAACACTTTATTTACAGCATCTTTTAGTGTATCTTCCGCATTTAGATCCGTAGCTGTATATTTAGCCCACTCGCTTACAGTACCTAGCTCGATCTTGTCGCCTTTTTCGATATTGACTAGAGATACGTATTTGCTGGCATTTGCATCAGTTACTGCGGCATCTAACTTAAATGTATCTACTCCTCTACCGCCGTCGATAGTGACCACGTTAGGTTTTTCCGTAGTGCCTGCAACTGTTATCGCACCGACAGTGATCTCATCTTTACCGTCCGTTGCTACCAAGCTTAGAGATTTCTTGTTTACGGTCATTATGGTCGTTAAATCGATAATGCCGTGCTCAACGCCTTTTAGTCCACTCAAATTTACTGTTTTTAGATTATTCGAAGCGACCAGATCAAGAGTATATTTATCTTCGCCGTCGCCTAGGGTTCCGGTTACCGTAAATGTTTTAGCATCCGCAGTTGATTTAAACACAAATTCATCTTGTCCAACAGAGCCGGTTACATCTATCTTCGAGTCTACGTTTATCTTATCTTTTGAAGCCGCCTCTAAGGTTACAGCTGCACTGGCTGTTATAGCAGAGCTTTTATAAACGATCTCACCACCCTTGATATTTCCTATGGTGTTAGCTTGTAGAGATTTGCTTAGATCTACCGTTACCTTTGAGTCTGCGCCGGTGTCGATATTGCCTATGTTTACTATGCCTTCTGTTACACCAGAGGTAATGTTTACCGCACTCTTATGAATGTCATAGAAATTTGGTGACTCTTTTATAGTTATAGCACCTACATTTAACTCTTTTGCTAGTTTATCGGCTGTTACTGTATATGTAGTGCCTTCGTTTTGGTCGCCATTGCCAAAAGTACCTACGGTCACGGAATCTTTTACATTAGTAAATTTAAGCGTAGCGGTAGAGTCTATCTGGGTTCCGCTGATGTTGCCGATATTAATCTTATCGCCCAAATTTTTAAAGTCGCCGTTTAGCGAATTTAGATTTGAGATGTTGCCTATAGTTACGGCATCTTTGATGCCATCTAGCGATAGATTGGCCTCATGAGCTTTACCGTTGGTAGGGGTTGCCATTAGATCAATATCTACTACTTTAAAAGTTTTTTCTACATTTTTCGCTACGATTTTTATTTCGCTAGCCTCTATACCAGTACTACCGACGGTTACGCTATCTTTCATATTCAAGAAATTTAGCAATATTGCGGATTTTTCCTTTGAATTCGAGATATCTCCCAAATCAAATGCCTTTTTGATATTTCTATAGTCGCCGTCAAGAGAGCTTAGGTTTACGATGTTTCCTATATCTACTCCTCCTTCGACGTCAAATATAGCCATTCTCACGTTATCGGTACTCTCTGTAGCGATAGTATCGGCATCCATATTGCCTATAGTTAGGTCTTTTGCTAAAGTTTTGGCGATTATTACAGTATTACCTGATTTTATATTGCCAATAGTTGCATTGTCTCTAATATCTTCTAAATTTACGTTAAATCTAGCGTTTATTTGGGTATTTGTTGTTACGTTACCTACCTTTAGAACGCCAAGCTGTTTGGCTGTCAAATTTATGCCGTGAAGCGAGCTGTTGTGGCCCAAGTTGCCCAAAATAACATCAGAGTCAGTTGTATCGTCAGATTTGATAATACCTTGAAGACTGATTTCGGAGATATTTCTCAAATGAGCCTCGTTGCTTGTGTTCAAATCTTTTATGTTAAAGCTAGAAGCAGTTTTTACGTTTAATGTGGCTAGTTTATCAAGTGCTTGGAGTGTATTGTTTACTCGTAGTTCAAAATCCTTACCTTCATTTACATAGTTAATAGTCTCGAGAGATGCTGTATCGATTAGTCTAAAGCTATCGACGCTATACTTGGTCTCGTCTGCTGATTTTTCTATGTTCATGTTTAGAGTCTTTAAGCTCGTAGCCTCCAAAGACTGCTCACCGCCGCCCAAGTCGCTCACATTTGAGTATTTGTCTATGTTCATAGTAAGCTTGGTAGCGCTATTGGCAACTATTTGCTTTGTAGTCGCAAAATTTGGCACACGGTAAGTACTCAAGTCGCGATCGGTGAAATTTATAGTATCTAAAGTAGCCGTAGTTACGTTTACCCTTGTAGCTTCCACAAAATCCGTATCAATGTTTAAAGTAGTGATAGCTGAATTTGTAACATTTATAGTATTATTATTCTCTACGACCGTTACAGACTTCACGTCTTGGGCATTAGCTAGGTCTATAGTGCCATTGTTGTCCTTCACAAATGTTACGTTTTCTACGTTGCTTGAGTTTAATCTTCTAGTTCCAGACAGGTCCTCAAACTCTATGCTATCATCGTTAGCGCCACCGTCTATGACTAGATCAGGATTCGCTCCAGCTATACCGTTAAATTTAAATAGATCCTTACCGCTACCGCCTTTTACGCTTTTTAGCTGAGTAGACGTTTTTAGTCCGGCTGTCAAATTTCCGGTAAAGCCTGAAGCATCCAAGCTCTCCACGTCCGTACCGGTGTTAATGTCTAAATTTACATTTCCTTTCACGGTTATGTTTTTATTATTTACATCTTTGATATAGCTCTCTTGGGTTCTTGTGGTGATGTTTAGATTTTCAATACCGTCAAATTTAACGCCTACGTGATTTTTATAGTAATTGTAAGCAGGGTTTGAAACTAGATCGTCCGTTTTATTACCTACGTTTTCTAGTACTAGCTCTTGAGAGTCATTTGAGCCGGCAACGGTGCTTGGGTTGTACACTATCGCTATCTCGCCTCTTTTGATATCGTTGGCAGACAAGGTTACGATTTTTGCTTCATTTGTTAGTCTTGAAGCATAGTCGCCTATCATAACCACATTTTGAACATCTTCCATGTTGTTCATATTGAAATATCTAACAGCATTTGAAGTGTTTGTAATTTCAAGATTTTCGATATTTTTAACACTACCGGTAGTTAGGCCTGTAAAGTTAGTATCAAGTGATACTTTCAACGTATCGTTACCGCCTTGACCGTCAAGCTTGTCTGCTGCCTGGAAAGTATTTTTACCCATAAAGCCGCTTACAACGGTTTCAAAAATATTGTCGCTATTATTACCTTTGATATCGTCTACGTTTGTAGTAAAATTTACTTTTACGGCGTCATCAACTAGTCTTTTTTGGTGAGCTAGGTTGTTGGCGTTTGTTTCGCTGATGATTTGCTTGAATAGAGTATAGTTATAGTTGCCTTCTTCGTCTTTATCTACGTTGCCTATTCTTTGAGAAACGTATTCAGATATAGCTATCTTGTTTTCAAATACTTTAGCAGCTACAGGGTCTGCGGCTCTTGCTATATCAGACTGCGCTACTTCAAATAATTTAACTAGCGTTTCGCCTCTGGTGTGGCCTAGTTGTAGGTGAAGAACCCATGAGTCTATACCGTTTGGATCCTGAGTATAGTCTTTGCCTAAGATGTTTTTATAAATCATCTCTACAAAATCTCTATCATTGTCGATAGCGCCGTTAAAATACGTTTTTACTGCAGGGGCTTGAAGCATAGTGTCGGCAACTTGCGCCATAGTTTTGTTGACGCCGTCGGCCATCCAGTTTCTAAGGCCTTCTCCTTCTGCCGCACGATTAAATAACGCTACGTAAAGCTGTGCAACTTGTGCTTGTGTTACTGCCATTAAGGACTCCTTTTTAGTGTGTTTCTTGAGTTTTTGGGTATCTTTACAGAATACTATTGCTAATTATAGCATAAAAAAATTAAAAGGAATAAAATTTGTTTAAGTATTTTAAAAAAGTTTTAGAGAGAAGCGACTTCTATTTATAAAATAATAGATCAAAGATATCAAATTTTGAATAAAAATTCGGCGATATTAAAACCGCCGAATTTTTGCTTTTTAAAAATTAGTATTTGTTACGGTTAGCATGCCCGAATCCAAGGATGCATCAAACCTATCAAAATGCGACAATCCTGCGAGTTTAACAAGATTATCGTTAGCATTTAATGCACTGCTATTACCATCGCTATCGTTTACCAAATAGGTGTCGTTTTTATATACGAAAGCCCAAACTTTATTTGCAACATTAGCATTGCTATGGGTCAACACTTTATTTGCAGCAGCCGATAGGCTAACTTCACTATCTAGATCTGTAGCGGTATATTTTTCAAAAGCAGCAGTTGCTCCTAGCTTAATCTTATCACCCCTGTTGATATCGGTGATAGTTGTGTATTTGCTAGCAGTAGCATCAGTTTTTACAGCAGACAAGTCAAACGTGTCGTTGCCGGCTCCGCCGCTGATTTCAAATTTCTTATTAGCAGTTAGGGCTGCAGTACCGTCAAATACAAAATCGTCATCGCCAGTACCTAGGCTTACTTTAATATCCTTGGTTTGAGTAGCGTAAAACACCACCTTATCGTTGCCTGCACCGCCCTCTACAGTTTTTAAGCCAGTAGAATATATATTCATTTGGGTTGCAGTAGTTGCGCCTTTGATTGCAGTTAGATCCGTGCTTGCTACTGATGTAGTTAGCTCAACTTTTCCGCTACCGTTTGTGTAGCCACTTAGATCAATAGATTTTAATGCAGTTAAATTAGACGCGTCTACTCGCAAATCTGAATTTTGACCAGCGCTTTTCAAGCTAGAAGGGTTGGTTATACTACCTTTTATAGTCATGGTCTCTATGACAGAGTTACCACCAACTGCATTTATAGTTCCTTTAACGTTAGTTAAATTTGCCACAAAATCCTTCGCCGTGGTATCCACAGGTGTTTGAAGAGTAATTGCAAATTGGCTTACATCATCGCCTGCGTATCCATTTATAGTTAGATTGTTTTGGACATTTACAGTTGTGACACCGGTTATTGGCGCAGTTACGTTTGAAACTTCCATAGTTACGTTTTTACCGCTTACGAACCCAAAAGATGCCGTTTCTAGGTATGTATTTGTTCCAGTATTGATCATTACGTCGCCATCGGTTGCAGTTGCACTTTGTACGCTCAATGATTTTAGGTTATTTACGTTTAAATTTACGCTCACGCCTCTTACATTCCCAAACGTTGCCGTAGCGTCATTGTCGTTAGTGGTAACATCAATATTTACTTTACCGAAATTTTTAACGCCGGTAGAGTTATCGTCAGCAGTTACTGCGCCTACACTTAAATTTTCCTGGCCGACAAATTTGAGAGTTACGTTTTTGGCTGCCGATTTCACATTGCCAACTTGAACACTAGCATCCTGTATATTTGTATTAGTTGTAATATTTACTTCGCCTCTGTGATCCTTATTGTTTACGGTATCTAAAAGTCCTTCGGCATTTACATTGCCTATAGTTACGGATTTTTGGTTAGATACAGTCACATTGATATCTTTTGCATTGGCAGTCAAATTTCCATATGTTAAAACAGCATCTGTTATACCATAAGCTGCATTTGCATTTACCGTCAGACCTTTTGTTGTTCCGATTACACCCTGGATATTAGTAGTGCTTTGTGCAACTGTAGCTGTAGTCTTAATAGTGGCCGAGCCGGCAACCTGTATATCATTAGTAGTTTCGCCAAGCTTCAAACTCTTATATCCGCTAGCAGTTACATTCAGGTCTTTGTTTGCTTTCAAAAAGTTTCTAACAAATACTTCACCGTCCGTTACGCTACTATCTGAGGTATGATTGATGGTTACGTTTCTGCCTATAGTATAAGCATTGCTATTGGCGCCATAGGTAGCTCTAGAGCCCTCCTGTGTAAAGTGCGTTGTTAAATTTACATCGCCTGCAGCATTAATAGAAGTTACATCCAATGTTTTTTGTCCGTTAGCATTTATGGTTACATTATTAACCTGATATGTGTTAGTTGGGGTATTATTATCAAGAAGGCCGATAAATCCGTACGTTACCGTAGAGTCCTCTTTATCCGTAGTAGATATTAGGCTTACGTCTCTAGTGGTATATATTTTATCGTTTGCGGCTACGCTTAAATTCTTTAATCCTTCGGCTTTTAAAGAAATGTCTTGAACGCCTTGAAGAGGAACCGGAAGATAGGTCTTATCGCCTACTGCTCTAA